>JAEXZL010000087.1 GCA_023451395.1 Bacillota bacterium
TCCTTAAGGACATTAAACCTCTTAAGAGATTCTACTCCTCCAGGCTCTATTTTTCTTCTAACCTCTTCATCCATAGTAGTTATAGTTGCTGCTACATTCACATAGGTTATTTCCGCAAGCTCTGTAATTAAATCATAATCCCTCAGCACTAAATCTGATTTTGTAGAGATGATACAGGGAGTTTTATATTTTATCATAAGACGTAAAATATCAGGCATAAGCTTGTATTTTTCTTCTATGGGCTGATAGCTGTCAGTGACCCCTCCAATATTAACTACCTCTCTCTTCCATGCTCTACTAGCTAGCTGCTTTTCCAGCTCCTCTACTATATTGGTTTTTATATAAATATCCTTAAAGTATTCCTCTGAGTCGAGATAACCATGGGAATACATGGCATAGCAGTATTTACAGCCATGCTCACAGCCACGATAAATATTTAAATCCCAAGCAAAGGGAATTTTCCTTTTAAGCTTGTTACAGGCAATAGTACAGGTCATTTCTTTATAATTTGCCATATTACATCCTCTTTATATGTATTATTCTTACTATTAATATACCATATAGAGACTATGCTGGAGTAGTGAACTAATTTCTATATATAGATGATTTTCACTCACTATGGTTGATTAGATTAACCTAAAGGAAGAACCTTCACTATATCCATAAATACAGTTCCTTCTTTAGCCTTTGTCTTTTCTGTAAGCTCCTTAATTTTAGCTTCATCTTCAACAAGCTTTAAAACTAATTTAGCTCCAATATTTCTTTCTGTCTTTTCTGCTGCACTTGGGTTGTATATATACACTGAAACTACCGCAAGCTTTCTTTCCTGAATATTTACCTTTGTTTGATTTTCAGAGATTCCAAACATCAAGGTATTCTCATCAGCAACTCCAGGAACTATAACTGCTAAGTTAGGGCTTCCATCAGCATTTGTTGTGGCTAATGTTGTTGCTCCTTTTCTTTCATTTATAGCATCCAATAAAGCCTGATCCTTTAATGCACTATTTTCATAGAAATAGGTTTTTGATGCTGCAGATATGCTTTCTACTTTTGCTGTTTCTGCAATATTTGCCTCTTTTCCCCCTGTTGCTTCTTTTCCACAGCCTGTTAAAGCTACTGTCACCATGCTTGCTAAAGCAATAGAAATTACTAGTTGTTTTTTCATTTGTCTCTCCCCCAATAATTCATTATAAGATTGTTAAATTTTAAACATTACTTTATCATATTATCATCATAAAGATTCTTATTCAAGATTTTTTCCTAAATAATAACTTCATTTATGGAACATTCCCTTTGAAACAGTAAAAAAATCAGTAGAAATTCCATAGAATTTCTACTGACTTTATATAACCCAAAAGCTTCATCCACTTACCTTAAGTCTTTTTTCAAAAACACCAATTCCCTTAGAAAGGGTGAAGGTAACTATAAGATATATTATTCCTACCACGATTAAAGGCTCTAAAGTCATATATAGTGCTCCATTAATCTTTCTGTAGGTGGTCATAAGATCTCCTAAGAAAAAGTTTGAGGCTAGAGAGGTCTCCTTCACTACAGTGACAAATTCATTGCATAGCGCCGGAAGGATATTCTTAATAGCTTGAGGCATTATTATATAAAGCATAGTCTGTTTGCTATTAAGTCCTAAACTTCTAGAAGCTTCATTTTGTCCAAAATCTACAGCCTCGATGCCAGATCGAATAATTTCTCCTATATAGCCAGCACTGTTTATAACCAAGGCTATAGATACGCAGATAAAGCTGCTAGGCTCAAAGGGAAGGAGCTTTGGAACCAGAAAGTAAAAGACATATAGCTGAAGGAGAAGAGGAGTCCCTCGGACAATTTCTATATAGGTAGTAGCTGTTAAAGAAAATATTCCTATTGAAGAAAGCCTAAGAAGGGCAATTAAGGAGCCTAGAATAACTCCTCCCAGGACAGTAATAGCAGCTAGAAGCAAAGTGTATTTTAAACCTTGAAGAAACAAATCATGGTACTTGGTAATTAAAAGCATAATATTATCTAACATAATAACTACTCCTTATAAAAATCTATGGTTGTTTAATTTCCTTCTAGTACTTTTACAAAGTAAATTATAGAAGAAGACAAGTCTTCTTTTTATAGTTATTTACTGAGTTCGTTAGATAGTCCATTGGCTGCCTCAAGCCATTTTGCATACTGGCCGCTCTCCTCTGCTTTCTCAACCACAGCATTTATAATCTCTAAAAGCTCAGGCTCATCCTTTGCCACTCCAACTACTGTTCCTAGAGATTCATATACAAATTTCTCCTCTATATAAGCTAAGTCATTATTATTTGAAATGTAATTATCTCCGCTTACTGTAGCAATTGCAACTCCTGCTACCTTTCCGTTTTTTAGCATTAAAATTGCATCGGAGACTTCTGTTATAGGAGTAGCAGTTGAATCCTTAAGCTGCTCTTCTACCAATTCATACTGTAATGATCCGTTCTGCGCAGCTATAGATTCACCCTTTAAATCAGAAAGGCTCTTATATTTATCAGCATTTTCTTTAAGTATTAGTATTGCCTGATCTCCATCATTATTAAAGGTTGAGGAAAAGTCCATTAAGGAAAGTCTTTCTTCCTTAGGAACCATACCAGCAATCATTATATCGGCCTTTCCCTCTCCCATGGCAGCAAGACAAGCATCAAAGCCCATGGGTTCAATCTTCAAATCCACTCCCAGCTCCACAGCAATAGACTTGGCCAAATCTATATCAGCTCCAACTATAGCTTCTTGTCCTGTCTTAGTTAAATCTTCAAATTCATAAGGTGGATAGTCGGGACTGGTAACCATAGTTATATAGCCCTGCTCCTTAATTTTTTGGAGAAGATTAGCTGCCTCTTCACCCTTCTTTTCATTACCCTTTGATGTGCAGCCTGCAAGCCCTATAAAAACTAAAGCACTTAAAGCTAAAAGACCAGCCTTTTTAAATGTTTTTCCTATCATTTCGTATACTTCCTTCCCTAGAGTGATTTTTAATATATTTATAATTCAATTACAGTTTTTGTATTTATGGAAGATTATAAACCTTTTGGAATATTGAATCAACATATTTATTCATTTTTTATGCATAATATTCAATCTAATTGTTATTGAAACCTAACGAAAGCCCTCACCCTCCCTCCTTATATTAAGTATATATGCGAGTTTCTCAATTTCATCTGTACATCCATCTCATAATAATGAAAAATAAACGTGCATATTATTTTGCATACTTATTC
>JAEXZL010000108.1 GCA_023451395.1 Bacillota bacterium
CAGAGCTCATTTGGAAGAGGTTTCAAAAGGAAAAGAATTTTAATGAGATAATAAAAAGAAGCAATCTTAAGTGCTACAGGGTAAATAAGGACTATGTGGTAGGAAACCAAAGGTACTTTAGCGATTATTTATCTGGCAAGGGTACCATAAATTTATACACAAAATCTATAAGCCTTTGGGCTGAGGAAAATTCCCTTACCCAGGAGGAGGCAGAAAATCTTATACTCTCCCACGAATATTATCACTACCTAGAATGCAAGGAGCTTGGATTGACCTCTAGGCAGTATCAGGTTCCCATGGTTAAGATAGGTAGCATTAACTTAGGGAAAACCGGTATAAGAGCTTTATCGGAAATAGGGGCTCATGCATTTGCTAGAAGGTATTATGAACTTATAAATGGAGAGGGCTTTATTTCCCCAGCTAAAAAGTTTTAAATGAAATTTTTTAATAGAAAAAATTAATTTGTGAAATGGGTAAATGGCTCTAATGATGCTGATTTAGTATATAAATATAACTATAAAATAGAAAATTTTTCTGTTGACATGAAAAAAATATTGTTGTATATTGTTCACAAGTAATAAATCTGAATTATCGAACTTTAAATAGGCGTTGAAAAGAAGAGTAGATGAGAGCTAGTTTTACAGAGAGTCTTGTTGGTGAAAATAGACAAATGAATGCTCATTGAATATGGTCTTGGAGCTGCATCGTCGAAGATTTTAGACGATGACGGGGTTGCCCGTTATAGCAATAGAGTATGATGGTACTTGAAGAGGCAAAGTCAGTGATGGCTTTGTAAAAATTAGGTGGTAACACGTGAGCATAGCTTTCGTCCTTTTATTGGACGAAGGCTTTTTTGTTTTTAAGGGTAAAGGGTTATGAAGGACAATATATGTTATAAATTTTTTTACGAAAGGAGTATGGGAATGATAATTATTAATAATGCTTATAAGACCTTTTCACATAAGGGGAAAAAGGTTGAGGCCTTAAAGGATGTATCTATTCATGTGGAAAAGGGCGATATTTATGGAATAATTGGTTATAGTGGAGCGGGAAAAAGTACTCTTATCCGTTTGATGAATAAGCTGGAAACCTGTGATAAGGGAGAGGTTTTGGTAAATGGTAAGAATATTAATGGTCTCACAGCCCCAGAATTAAGAAAGGCTAGAAAGAAAATAGGAATGATTTTTCAGAGCTTCAACCTTCTAAATAGTGTTAATGTATATGAGAATATAGCTGCACCTTTAAAGAATCATACGGGGTTATCAAAGAAGGAAATTGATGAGAAGGTAAGAGATTTATTGAAGCTAGTTGGTTTACAGGATAAGATTAATGCCTATCCCAATCAATTAAGCGGTGGTCAAAAGCAGAGAGTTGCTATTGCAAGAGCTATTAGCAATGAGCCTGAGATTTTGCTTTGTGATGAAGCTACTTCAGCCTTAGACCCCAATACTACAAAATCAATTTTGAAGCTAATAAAAGAAATTAAGGAAAAGCTTAATATTACTGTAGTAATTATTACTCATCAAATGGAGGTGGTGAAAGCCATTTGCAATAAAGTAGCCATTATGGATAAAGGCAGAATTGCAGAAAGTGGAGATTTAGTTGAGGTTTTTAGCAAACCTCAAACAGCTATTGCCAGAGAGTTTACCTCACAATCCATCCAGGAAGAGGGCCTTGAAGAAAAAATTCAGGAGCTTAAAAGAGATCTATATAGATTTACTTTTGTTGGAGAAACCGCAGACAAGCCGATTATGGGTATATTAATTAGCAGATTTAATATTACCATAAACATAATATCAGGGAATATAGAAAATTTATCAGGTACTTCCTTTGGTCATCTGGTAGTAGATATGACCGGTGAAGAAGGTCAGCTAGAGAAGGCTAAAAAATATGTGGAGTCTAAAGGTATTAAATTGGAGGTGATTAAATATGTTGAATCAATTGTTTCCTAATGTAGTAAATCTTGCACCATCAATATTAAAGGCATTAAAAGAAACCTTAATTATGGTAAGCATCTCAGGAGTATTTGCAGCACTTATTGGTATTCCCATAGGAATCATATTAGTTATAACAGGTAAGGGACAAATTTTAGAAAATAAATATATTTATTCTCTCCTTTCTAAGATTATTAATACCCTGCGTTCCATTCCTTTTGTGATTTTACTTACAGTAATTCCTGGTCTTGTTAGATTGATTGTAGGTACAACCATTGGAGTAAAGGGAGCCATTGTTCCTCTGATCATTGGAAGCACACCCTTTGTGGCTAGGCAAGTGGAGCTTGCTTTATTAAAAATTGATTCAGGAGTAATCGAAGCTTATCAGGCCATGGGTTTTAGTGAATTTGATATTATTTTTAAGGTACTTCTAAGAGAAGGAAGAGGGGGAATAGTACAAGCTATAACCCTATCCCTAATAAATCTGGTAGGTTTTTCAGCTATTGCAGGCTCAGTTGGGGGAGGAGGCTTAGGTGACTTTGCTGTCCGTTATGGCTACAACATGTTCAAAGAGGATATAATGCTGGTTACAGTAATTATAATATTAGTAATTGTTTTCTCTATTCAATACATTGGAGATTTAATATATAGAAAAATAAATAAAAACTAAGGAGACAGAAGATTATGAAAAAATTAATTAGAATAGTGTTTTCAATAATATTAGTTATAGGTTTAAGCGGTTGTGGAAACAAAGCTGATGGAGATTTAAGGGTATACAAGCTTGGTGTTAATGGTACAGACCACGTGGTTTGGAATAATGTAAATGAACGTCTTAAGGAGCATGGAATAAAGCTTGAGATAGTTGAATTTAGCGATTATGTTCAGCCTAATAGGGCCTTAAGCCAGGGAGAAATTGACTTAAATGCTTTCCAGACAGTGATTTACTTTAACAGCTTCTGCAAAGAAAATAATATAGACAACTTATCTGTTTTGGATTATACACTAGTGGCACCTATGGGCATTTATTCAAATAAGATTAAAAAGTTAGAGGAAGTCAGCAGTAAAGCTGTTGTGGCTATTCCAAATGACACAACAAATGGAGGACGCGCTATTAAATTCTTGGAAGAGCTGGGGTATTTGGAGTTAAAGCCTGAGTCAGGATTAACACCAACAGTTTTAGATATTACAAATTACTTAAAGGATATTGAGATTGTGGAAATGGTGGCTACTCAAATTCCAAGGTCCTTAGATGATGTAGATTTTGCTGTTATTAATAATGGCGTGGCTTATGAAGCGGGCTTAACCATAGCGGAGGATGCTGTTGTATATGAAAATTATCAGGATGAGGGAATGGAAAACTATTGGAATATAATAGCGGTTAAAACAGAAGATCTCAATAATGAGGATATCAAAAAGATTAATGAGATTTATCACACTCAGGAAACTAAGGATTTAATTATTCAGCATTATGGTGGTCAGTCTATTCCTGTTTGGGATCCACAATAAAAAAGTATATTAGAGGGGAGAAGATTAATATGAGTGAAAATTTAAGAGAAAAAATTGTTAATTATGTAGATGAAAATATAGACACCTATAAGCAAATTGCTTTAGATATCCATGACCATCCGGAGGTTAGTAATTATGAATTTTATGCCTGTGAGAGATTATCCAAAGAGCTAGAATCCATAGGCTTTAAGGTAGATGTAGATGTAGCAGGACATCGTACGGGCTTTGCTGCCTCTTACAAGGGTAAAAAAGAGGGGCCAACCCTTGCCTTCCTGGCTGAATATGATGCGTTGGTAGGCTTAGGCCATGGCTGTGGTCACAATATATTTGGAGCAACATCCCTATTAGCTGCAGCGGCTTTAAAGAGTGTCATTGATGAAGCTGGGGGAGAGGTTAGGGTTTATGGAACTCCTGGTGAAGAAGGAGGAGAAAATGGCAGTGCCAAGGAGAGCTTCGTAAGAGAAGGCTTCTTTAAGGATGTGGATGCAGCCTTATGTCTTCATCCTGGTGCAGATAACAAGCTTACAGGCCTTGCCTTAGCTAATGATCCAGTGGATATTGAATTTTGGGGAAGAGCTTCTCATGCTTCAGGAGCACCAGAAAAAGGAATTAATGCTTTAGACGCAGTAATTCAGGTTTATAATTCTATCAATGCATTGAGGCAGCATCTAACGGATGATGTTAGGATTCATGGGATTATAACAAATGGCGGAGATGCACCAAATATTGTTCCGGAATATGCCAGTGCGAGATTTTATCTAAGAGCCGCCACCCGTCCAATCTTAAATGAGATTTATAAAAAGGTAGAGGGAATTGTAGCAGGTGCAGCTTCAGCTACCGGTGCTAAAGGGAAAATCAGCAGATTCCAGAACAAGGTGGATAATATGATTCTTACACCTACTTTTGATAAGCTGTATCAGAAAAATTTAGAACTCTTTGGTGAAAAGATTGTTGAAGAAAAAGAAACCAAAGGAAAAGGCTCCACAGATGTGGGAAATGTAAGTCAGGTTATTCCAACCATTCAGCCAAGTATAAGCATAAGTGACGTACCTGTAGATGGTCACAGTATAGAATTTAAGGCTGCTGCAAGAGGAGAAAAGGGGCTTAATTCTATTTCCTTAGGTGCAAAGGTATTGGCTTATACAGCTCTTGATTTACTTGAGAATAAGGAATTATTAGAAAAGATTAAAGAAGAGCATAAGGAGGCATTATTGAATCAATAAAAATAATATCAAAATATTCTATAAATTATCAAAACTACCTTGACTTTAAAGTGATAAAGTGGTTTAATAAGTACAAACCATTGATACGGAGATAAAATTGCAGGCGCACTTTCAGAGAGCCCGGAGGATGGAAACGGGTAGTAAGCGGAGCAAACAAATGGACCGTTGAGGTGTAAGGGGAAATATCTAAGAGGTAAAGTATCCTGTTTCCGGGTGCTCCCGTTATAGGGCAGAGAAGTGTTAGCTTCTTTATTGAGTGGCCATTTTTAATGGCAAACAAGGTGGTACCGCAGGTGTGATATATAACCTGTCCTTGTGCATTATAAGCACAGGGACAGGATTTTTTATTTTATAAACAATATTAAGCTGGTATAAAAGATGAATGGAGGAATTATTATGAAAAAATTAGTAGCATTATTTTTAACCATGGCAATGATTATAACACTAACAGCCTGTTCTTCATCTGGTGAAGGGGGTAAGAAGGAAGGCTCCTATAAGGTAGCTATTGTTCAGCAGCTTGACCATGCTTCTTTAGACGAGATACGTGTTGCCATTGAGAAGGAACTGGAGGCAAAGGCAGAAAGCCTTGGCATAACCATTGAATATAAGGTGTTTAATGGCCAAAATGATTCTACTGTATTAAATCAGATTGGAAGTCAGGTGGTTGGAGACGGCTACGACTTGATAATACCAATTGCAACTCTAGCAGCACAAAGTATGCAAGTTGCTGCAGAGGAAAAGGAGATACCTATTGTTTTTGCAGCCATTTCTGATCCTGTGGGAGCGGGACTTGTGGAAAGCTTGGATGTCCCAAATTCTCCGGTGACTGGCACCAGCGATTATCTTGATGCTTCTCAAATATTTGATATGATGCTTGCACAGAATCCAAAGGTTGAAACAGTAGGCCTTTTATACAACAAGAGCGAGGATTCTAGCGAGCTGCCAATAAAAGAAGCAAAGAAATATCTTGATGGTAAGGGAATTAAGTACATAGAAAAAACTGGAACCACCACTGATGAAATAAGTCTTGCTGTGGACAGTATGATAAATGATGTGGATGCAGTATTTACTCCAACAGATAACACTGTTGCAGCAGCAGAGCTCACCATAGCTGAAAAGTTTATTAAAGCTGGAGTACCCCATTATACAGGAGCAGATTCCTTTGTACGTAATGGTGCCTTTGCTACCTGTGGCGTTAATTATACAGACTTAGGCACAGTAACTGCTGATATGGCTGTGGACATACTTCAGGGAGCTGATATAAAAACTTATTCTGTACATGTCATGGATGGTGGAATAATCACTGTTAATACCGAAACAGCAGAGGGGATAGGAGCAGATTACAGTATGTTTAAGAACATGGCCCCAAAGCTAGTGGAGGTTAAAACAACTAAGGAATAAAAAATTATATTAATAAGACATTAGACAAGCTATAGCCTTAAGGGGTGAGATAACCTCACTCTTTTAAGGCGTATTATTGGGAGGATTTTTTATGCTTACTTTAAATATCGTGCAGAGTGCCTTAGAGCTTGGCTTTATATATGCTCTAGTGGCCTTAGCTTTATTTCTTAGCTTTAGCATTTTAAATATTGCTGATTTAACTACTGATGGAACCTTTACTCTAGGCTGTGCAGTCAGTGCCGTGGTATGTATTGCAGGCCATCCCTTTTTGGCAATCTTTATAGCCATGGCAGCAGGGGCCATGGCAGGCTATATCACTGCCTTTCTTCAGACTAAATTAGGGGTTCCCTCAATACTGGCAGGAATAATTACCAATGTAGGACTATACTCTATCAATCTTGCAGTTATGGGCTTTTCCTCTAATTTAAGTCTCTTTAAGGTAGAAACTATATTTACTCTTGGAAAAGAATATATAGGAGGAGATTGGTACAAGCTAATAGTAGTAGCTGTGATTACAATAGTAGTAGGAATCATTCTTTATTTCTTTTTGAATACCACTTTGGGAATGTCTATAAGAGCTACAGGGGATAATCCAGAAATGGTTAAGGCTTCCTCTATTAATCCTACCTTTACTATAACAGTAGGCTTATGCATAGCCAATGCTATGACAGGACTATCCGGTGCAATTCTTGGACAATATCAAAGATCTAGCGATATTAACTTGGGCACAGGAATGGTGGTTATAGGACTTGCCAGTCTAATTATAGGAGAGACCCTCTTTGGAAAGAAGGGAATATTGAGATGGATTGCTGCTGCAATCTTTGGAAGTATTCTTTATCGTTTTATTATTGCCCTTGCTTTAAGATTTAATATACCAGCAGAGTTGTTGAAGCTGGTATCTGCTGTGATAGTGGCTATTGCCATTGCTCTTCCAGCTCTTAAGGGACAAATGGCTTTGAGAAAACAGATGGCCATGCAGAGAAAAAAAAGATACCAGGGAGGGAGTAAAAATGCTTAAGCTTATAGATATAAAAAAGACCTTTAATCCTGGTACAGTAAATGAAAAGGTAGCAATAGAAGGCCTTAACCTTACCTTGAATAATGGAGAGTTTGCCTCAATAATAGGAAGCAATGGTGCAGGGAAAAGCACTCTCTTTAATGCTATAGCCGGAAGCTTTTATATAGATGAGGGCTATATTGAGCTAGATGGAGAGGACATTACCTATAAGGCTGAATATAAGAGAAGCTATAGTATAGGAAGAATGTTTCAGGATCCTCTTAAGGGAACGGCACCACACATGACCATAGAGGAAAATCTCGCACTAGCTTACCTTAGAACTTATAAAAAAGGAGCTTATTTTGCAAGGGTCACAAAGAAGGATAAAAAAATCTTCAGAGAAAAGCTTGCTTTATTAAATATGGGATTGGAGGATAGAATGAAGCAGCCTGTAGGTCTTTTATCTGGAGGACAAAGACAAGCGCTTACCCTGCTTATGGCAACCTTGGTTACTCCTAAGCTTTTACTTTTAGATGAGCACACAGCAGCCCTTGATCCTGCCACAGCAGAGAAGGTGATGGAGCTTACAAAGAAAATAGTGGCGGAAAATAATATAGCCTGTCTGATGATAACTCATAATATGCAGTCGGCCTTGGATCTTGGCAGCAGGCTTTTAATGATGGATTCAGGAAGAATAGTACTTGATATAAAGGAAGAGGAAAAAAGAGGTATTACCACTGAAGCACTTCTTAAACGATTTAGAGAAGGAGCAGGAAAAAACCTAGATAATGATAGAATACTTCTATCATAGAGTCATAACCAAGAGATGTACCTTTATGGCAAAAAGGTAGCTAGTATACATTATTAGCTACCTTTTTATATTTAGCTTTTTTATTTTTTTAATTTAAAATCTATTAAGTAGGTTGATAATATAATCATTTGAAGCAATTCCATTGAAGGCATCTATTTTATAATCTTCTACTTTAGCTTAAGTTTCCTTAGTAAGATTTTTGTGTTAAAGTAGCATTATAGGATAGGTAATAAGAAAGGAGGATTAAGGTGATTTTTACTTCTAAGTTTATAAGAAAACAGCTAGAGCTTTTAAAGCCCATTTTTAAGGGAACTTCCATAGAGACGGAAAGAAGATGGCAGGAGAGAATAGGCAAAATCATGGAGGCAAAGCATAGGAATGATGTTTTTACGAAGGAGCAAAGCTTTGGAAGCATTAATGGTGCCTGGATTACTCCTAAAGTGCTTGAAAGAAGGGGAATTGTGCTATACCTCCATGGAGGCGGCTATATTTCAGGAGATCTAAACTATGCTAAAGGATTTGGAACAACCTTAGCCTCAAGATGTGGAATCAAGGTTTTCACTATAGCCTATGGATTAGCCCCAGAGCATAAATACCCTGCTGCTTTGGAGGATGCCTTAAAAGCCTATGAGTATCTTCTCACTAGGGGTTACAGCAATAGGGAGATTATACTTTGTGGTGATAGTGCTGGTGGTGGGCTCATTTATTCCCTTACCTTAAAGCTTAAAGAGCTGAATAAGCCATTACCTAGTGGAATGATAGCTCTTTCCCCTTGGACTGACTTGACCATCTCTGGAAGTTCCTACGAAAAAAATAAGGATTTAGACCCTTCCATGACCATAGAAAGACTGAGGTTTTATGGTGATTGTTATAGCATGGATAAAGAAAATCCTTTAGTGTCACCGCTCTTTGGGGATCTTAAGGGATTACCTCCATCCTTGATTTTTGTAGGGGAAGTTGAAATCATGGCTGATGATTCTATAAGGCTTCATGAAAAGCTTATCAAAAATCGCTGTAAAAGTGAGTTAATAATTGGCTCTGAAATGTGGCATGGTTATGTTCTCTATGATTTGAAGGAAAATCAATCAGACTTTGAAAAAATTAATGCATTTATAGAGAAAGTGCTCCAGGAAAAGAAAAGGCTTCGATGGATGAGGCTTGATAATGCTGCGAAAATTTATCCTGCTGCTAGGAGGAGAAATTGGAATAATGTATTTCGACTCTCTGCAACCCTAAAAGATAGAATTGATCCAGAGACTCTTCAGCTGGCCTTATCTATAACTATAAGGAGATTTCCTTCTATTGCAGTAAGGATTAGAAGAGGTGTATTTTGGTATTATCTTGAGGAGATACCTAAGGCTCCAGCGGTTATGAAGGATAAAAGCTATCCTTTATCCAGGATGCCCTTTGATGATATAAGGAAATGTGCCTTTAGAGTTCTTTATTATGAAAATCGTATAGCAGTAGAATTCTTTCATGCCCTTACGGATGGTAATGGAGGAATGATATTTTTAAAAACCTTATTAGCAGAATATATTTCTATTAAATATTCTGCAGAAGCTGATAATAGCCATGGGGTGCTGGATAGGTTGGAAGAGCCATCTTCGGAAGAGCTGGAGGATAGCTTTTTGAAGTATTCTGGAGAAAAGGGGATGAGCAGGAGAGAGGAAACCTCCTATCGCCTTACAGGAACTCCCGAGGAGGATGGTTTTCTTCATAATATAACCTGTATTATGAAGGTTCAAGAGGTATTAGATAAAGCTAAAAGCTATAAGGTTACCTTAACGGAATTTTTGACAGCGGTAATGATACAATCCATTATAGAGATACAGGATAAGAAGATATCTAGTGTTAAGAAACAAAGACCGGTAAAGATTCTAATCCCAGTTAATCTTAGAAAGATATTTCCTAGCAAAAGTCTTAGAAATTTTGTTTTATATGTTACTCCAGGTATAGACCCAACAATGGGAAGTTATACCTTAGAGGAAATATGCAAAAGTATTCATCATCAGGTGGGTGTTCAGTTAAATCCCAAGCAGATGAAAGCTAGAATTACCACCAATGTTAATAGTGAGAAGACATTAATTTTGAAGGTTATGCCTTTATTTATTAAGAACATAGCCATGAAGATGGTTTATGATGCCGTTGGGGAAAAGAAGTCCTGTCTCTCTATTTCTAATCTAGGAGCTATAACCCTCCCTGAAGAGATGAGAGCTTTTGTGAAAAGGATGGATTTTGTTTTGGGAGCCCAGGCTACCAATCCCAACAACTGCGGAGTTTTATCCTATGGTGATACTTTATATATTAATTTCATTAGAAGTATTAAAGAACCTGAGCTGGAAGCCGCTTTCTGTGCAAACATGAAAAGACTAGGGCTATCAGTTAAGGTAGAAAGCAATGGGAGGTAAAGCCTATGTATTGTATAAATTGTGGAGTAGAGCTGGCAGACAGCGAAAAGAAATGTCCTTTATGTAATACCGTGGTCTATCATCCAGATATAAAGCAGGGTGAAGTGGAAAAGCCCTATCCAGAAGAGGAAGGTGTTAAGGAAACAGTTAGCCCTTTAGGGCTCATATATATTATTACCATGATGTTTAGCGTTCCATTAATCCTTACTGCAGTCACAGATCTTAGTATAAATGGACAGATAACCTGGTCTGGATATGCTGTGGGATT
>JAEXZL010000166.1 GCA_023451395.1 Bacillota bacterium
ACCCCAGGCAACTCTTTCTTAATTCTAGAAATAAGATTTAAGTAATCTTCTCTAGTATACTTTCTATTCATAGCCTTTAAAATATTCGTGGAGCCGCTCTGTACAGGTAGATGTATCTGCTCACATAGCTTTTCTCCATCCCTTATAGCCTTTATTACCTCATCAGATATATCCTTAGGATGTGAGGTCATGAATCTAATTCTATCAAGACCTTCAATCTTATCTATTCTCTTTAAAAGATCACTAAAGGTTATCTCTGGTTCAAGTCCCTTTCCATAGGAATTAACATTTTGTCCTAATAAAGTTATTTCTCTATAGCCCTGACCTACTAGCTCTTTGATTTCCCTTTCTATATCCTCTGGCTTTCTGCTTCTCTCTCTTCCTCTTACAAAGGGAACTACACAATATGTGCAGAAATTATTACAGCCATACATTATTGTAACAAAAGCTTTATAATCGCTTTTTCTTTCTATAGGTATCCCCTCAACAATTTCTGTTTCCTTATCTTCTATCTCTTGAACACTAACATTATCCTGCTTAACTCTATTTAAATATTCAGGGAATTTGTAGGCATTATGGGTTCCAAAGACTATATCTACATAAGGAAACTTTTTCATAATTTCATCTGCAACACCCTTTTGCTGCATCATACATCCACAAACTGCTATGATAAGCTCTGGGTTTTGTTCCTTTAGTCTTTTTAAAGCTCCAATATTTCCATATACCTTAAGCTCTGCATTTTCTCTAACACAGCAGGTATTAAATATTATAACTGATGCCTCTTCTCTTTTTAAGGTACCAGCATATCCCATTTTCTTAAGCATTCCTGCAAGCTTTTCAGAATCCTCTTCATTCATCTGGCAGCCCCAGGTCTCTATATAATATCTAGGCATTTGTCTTTTGCTCATTAATTTACCCCTCTTTATAATAATTTCTATCCTAATAATTATATATAATTTAATAAATTTTTTAAAGTTATTTTTTAAACTTCGTATTTCTTATATAGAAAGGATAAAGAGTCCTAATAAATAACTTAATATAATTTAAATATTGGTAATATTATATAATAATTGTAAATGATTTCATGGTATTATAATATACGGAAAGTTTATAAAAATTTATTAAAATGGGGGATGTAAATGAAGTTAAATTTTTCTGACAGAATGGATTCAATAAGAGCTTCAGAGATAAGGGAGTTATTAAAGCTAACAGAGGAACCAGATATAATTTCCTTCGCAGGAGGATTGCCTGCTCCTGAGCTCTTTCCAGTAGATCTTATTGAGGAAATTGCATCAAAGGTTATATTAGAAGATGGGAGATCAGCGCTACAGTATAGCACTACAGAAGGATATGTTGGCTTAAGAGAGCATATATGCACGCAAAGAATTCAAAAAGGAAAAGTAACCCCAAAGCCAAATAACATCTTAATTACCAATGGATCTCAGCAAGCACTAGATTTTACAGGGAAGCTATTTATAAATCCAGGAGATGTTATTATTTGTGAGAGCCCGAGCTATCTTGGTGCCATTAATGCCTTTAAAGCTTATGAGCCTTATTTTGTAGAGGTACCTATGGACGAAGATGGTATTATACCTGAAATGCTGGAATTGGCCCTAATTAAAAATCCTGACGCTAAATTTATCTATACCATTCCAGACTATCAAAATCCTTCAGGAATTACACTCTCTATAGAAAGAAGAAAAGAAATACTCTCCTTGGCAGAAAAATTTAATGTGCCAATTGTAGAGGATAGCCCTTATAGCGACTTAGCTTTAGAAGGAGAGGTAAACCCATCTATAAAAAGCTTTGATGAAAAAGGCTACGTCATTCAGCTTGGTACCTTTTCTAAAACCTTCTGCCCTGGCTTTAGAATTGGATGGATATATGCCAGTGAGTATATATTAAATAAATATATACTGATTAAGCAAGGGGCAGATCTTCAAAGCAGTACCTTAGATCAAAGGATTATAGCTAGATATTTATCTACTTATTCTCTAGATAATCATATCGATAAAATCCGAGATGTGTATAGAGCAAGGAGAGATTTAATGCTCAAGACAATGAAAGAATGCTTTCCTAAAGAAATAGAGTATACGGAATCAAAGGGAGGTTTGTTTACCTGGGTTAAGCTTAGAGAAGATATAGACTCAAGGATTGTACTTGAGAAAGCTTTACAAGAAAAGGTAGCTTTTGTTCCAGGGGCCTCTTTCTTCCCTAATAATCCTAAACATAATTATTTTAGACTTAACTACTCAACTATGTCTGAAGATAAAATTATTCTAGGCATTAAAAGATTAGGTAAGGTACTAAAAAATTATTACTAGAATGTTAATTTTTGTAACATATATAGAAATATATGGTATAATGTTTACGTTATCAATTAACTAGCCTTTTATAGGGAGGATTTTTATGAATTTATCAAATAGAATAAAAGCAATGCAGTTTTCTCCAATAAGAAAATTAAGTACTTATGCTGATGATGCAAGATCAAGAGGTTTAAAGGTAATAGGACTTAATATCGGACAACCTGATATCGAAACCCCTGAAGTGTTTTTCAAGGCTCTTAAAAAATTTGATTCTAAGGTTGTTGCCTACTGTGATTCCAAGGGTACAAGCCCACTCATCGAGAGTATGTTAAAATATTACAATCGCCTAGGTTACGAACTAGAACAGGATAATCTTCTAATTACCAGCGGTGGAAGTGAAGCTCTAATGTTTACTTTATTAACCATCTGTGATATTGGTGATGAAATAATCATACCAGAGCCATTCTACACTAATTATAATGGCTTTAGTGATATTGCTTCTGTAAAGGTTCGCCCATTTAGAACTTATGCTGAAAATGGTTTTAGCTTACCAAAGAGAGAAGAAATTGAAGAAAAGATAACTGAAAAAACCAAAGCTATTCTTATATCAAATCCTGGTAATCCTACTGGTGCAGTTTATAGTCGTGATGAGCTTTCTATGTTAGTAGATATTGCTATAAAAAATAATTTATATATTATATCAGACGAAGTGTATAGGGAGTTCATTTATGATAATCTTACCTTTACTTCCTTACTAGAATTTTCTGAGATCATGGATAGGGTTATAATCATCGATAGCATATCCAAGCGTTATAGTGCCTGTGGTGCTAGGATTGGTGCAATTGTCACTAAGAATAAGGATATTATTAAAAATGGTTTAAAGCTATGTCAGGCAAGATTATGCTCTCCAACACTAGAGCAGTATGCAGCTGCAGAACTAATAAATACCCCTGAGGAATACTTTGTAGAGGTAATAAAGGAATATGAGGAAAGAAGAAATATATTATATAATCTTTTAAGCAAGGTTCCTGATATAGTATGTGAGAAGCCTAAGGGAGCTTTTTACCTTGTATTAAAACTTCCAATTAAAAGCAGTGAACATTTTGCAGCTTGGCTACTAGAGAAATTTTCAATAAATAATAAAACGGTAATGGTTGCCCCAGCAGGCGGCTTTTATGCCACAGATGGCCTAGGAGAGAATGAAATAAGACTTTCATACTGCGTGAATCAAGATGAATTAAAAGCAGCAGCAGATATACTTATAAAGGGTCTAGAAGAATATAAAAGACAATTTTAACAAAAATAGAGGCTGATAATGCCTCTATTTTATTCTATATTCATATTGTATAACATTACTAAAGGTTTTAAACCCAAAGTAACTATATAAGTTAATTGCACTTATATTGCTTGAACTAACCCTTAAATAAATACAGGAGAAGTTTAGTTTTTTTCCTTCTTTTATAATATGATCTAAGAGTTTCTGACCATAGCCTTTATTTCTATATTCTTCTTTTATTCCAAAGTTAACCAATAGCCCAGAACCTTCGTAGTCATGACTAATAAGCTGCCCATAGCCAATTATAATTTTATCATAGCTTATAAAGAAGCCTCCTCCTTTAATATAATAGTCCTGGTCTTCATCATTAAATATATCCTTAATTATAAGTGGTGTTCTTCTATCACTTTTAAAGATATCATTTTGAACCATGCATCTTAGCCTTTCATCCTTACCTTCAATAAATTTTGGAAAGCTTAAATTATAATCTTGCTTATTTTGCCCTTCATATCCCTGTATGTCAAGTTTCATTTCGATATAATGATTATTATTAACAAACCCAATCTCTTCAAGGAGAGGCTTATTAAAGCGATTTAAGCGGCATTCGTATAAAAAGATGTCTCCAGAACTAAAATACCTTTTCATATCTTCAAAAGATAGTTCTTCCTCATCTTTAATATATAAGGATTGGATTTTATATGTTTTAAAATCCAAATACTCTACCCATATGAAACCTATATACTGGTCATTATTTTTAATCAAAAAAACCCTTTTCTTAAGCTTTAAAATTTTCATCAAATCAAGGTGTGGATACATTTTAAAAAAATCATTATTAAGTTCATTAAACTCTCTATAATTGGATAAAAGTTCTGAAAGAACATTCCTATTGCTTTTGCTTAATTGTTCGAATAATATCATATAAACCCCTTATTGCTCTTTAATATATTTCTCAAAATCCATAATAAACTTTTCGTATGATTTCCGGAATTTACTGAGCTTCCTAAGTTTTTTAATAAATTTAGATTCTGGCCAGCTATTGAATTTAATATATCTTTTTCTCCCAAGCTTCCAAAACCTATGAGGGAAGGATATCACTGCCAGAATCAGATACAATTCTTCTAAAGATATTGATCTTATTGAGCTGTAAGTTTCTATTAGTGATTTAGCTTTATCAAAATCCCAGCTATAATAAGATCTATACATCAATCGCCTTATAAACTTAGCAAGATCTGTAATCTGAATATCTATTACCATACTATCTAAATCTATAATATTTAAGGTATCCTTATATTTAATTAAATTTTGATAATAGAAGCTATCATGACATATCCCCACCTTTAGTGGATTAATCTCATTATAATAGTTAGCTTTAATTAAATCTAGGGAATATTTTCCATAATTATACTGATTGATTATATCACTATAGAATTCTCTATCAAACTGTGATAATAATAATTTTCCATTGATTATCTGAGTATATTTTTTAAAATCTCTCAGCTTTTTATCATAGATTTTTAGCCAGTTTAATGAATTGTTTCTAATTTTCAAGGAGCTTGTATTTATTTTCTGAACAGATAAATGAAACTCAGCCAAAAGCCTTACAGCTTCCTTTGCCTCTGTTAAATCACATAAATCTGCTTCTCTTCCCTCAAACCATGTAGTCATATAAAATAGATAATTGCCAATTATTATGTATAATTTTTTATCTTTTGTGGGAATGTATTCAACAACATTTAAAAAGCCAATTCTTCTAAGCTCTTCTGTTACTATATAGCCATTTTTTATTTGAGCTTTGGTATTACTCATTCTTTTTAAGCAATAAGCTTTCTCGCTAGTATTAATCCTATAAGCGCTTCTCTTTTTATATACACTTTCTGCTTGGATTTTATAGTGTTGTAAAACCTTTATTATTAATGACTTTTCTCCATCAAGCATGTTATCGTCAAAGTAGCATTGTACCTCTTCCATAGCCATCCTCCTATAATCTTGCTATTACTAATATATTAACTATATAATCATTTATTACAGAAAGAAAAAAATGCTGAAAAGCATAGGCTTTTCAGCATTTTTAAGCATGTCTTAAACATCCTTCATACTAAGAGATATTCTCTTCTTTTCACTATTAACGTCAATAATTGCAGCTTTAACAGTTTCTCCAAGCTTCAAAGCTTCACTTGGATGATTTATTCTCTGATTACTTATTTTTGAGATATGAAGAAGGGCATCTACTCCTGCTTCTAGCTCTACAAAAGCACCAAAATCAGTAAATCTTACTACTTTACCCATGGTTATGTTGCCTACTGGATACTTTTCTTCAATGTTTAGCCATGGATCTTCTGTTAAGGCCTTTAAGCTTAAGGAAACCTTTTTCTTCTCCTCATCTATAGCTATAACCTTAACCTTTATTGTATCTCCTACCTTCAATAGGCTCTTTAGTTTAGCTTTACCCCAGCTTAGCTCTGAAATATGGATAAGCCCCTCAATTCCTAAAACATCAACAAATGCACCATAGTCTACTATATTTTTAACTTCGCCTTCAACAATATCTCCTACATTGAGGCTTTCTAATGCAACTTTTTCTTTCTTTTCTCTTTCTTCTTCAAGAATGGCACGTCTAGAAGCAACAATTCTTGTTTTATGTCTTTCTTCCTTTAGTTCTATAATTCGAACTGGGAAAGACTCTCCAAGATATTTATTCAAATCATCAACTCTAGTAAGTTCAAGATGTGAAGCAGGTATAAACACAGGGATCTCTTTGAATCTAGCTATTAGTCCTCCCTTTATAACTTCACTTACCTTTACTTCAATATCATTCTTATTTTCAAACTTTTCTACTAGCTCATTCTTTGCCTGTTCTTTTATTATTTCTGTATTAGATAATAGAACATATCCATCAGAGTTATTTGAATTTAGAACCTTAGCTTCAATTGTCTGTCCTAAAGTATAAACATCACTTATGGTTTCATTATCCTTTAAGAATATTTCTCCCTTAGGTATTAAGCCATCACTCTTATATCCTGGTATACCTATAAAAATACCCTCGTTATTAATGGATATTATTTGACCCTCAATTCTTTTACCTACAAATATTTTTGTAGAATTATTATTCATGTAATCCAGCTGTTCATTATTTTCCATTATGATTATCTCCTTTTAATTCACTTATTACTTTATTTATAACCCAATCTGGTGTAGAAGCACCAGCAGTTACCCCGACCTTTAATCCTTCAAAATCCAATAAATCTTTTTGCTTTATTAAATCCTCCAAATTTTCCACTAAATAGGTATTGCTGCAATTCTCCTTGCTTATTTCAAAGAGCTTATTAGTATTGGATGAATTTACATCACCTATGACAATCATAGCCTCTGATTCTTGAGATAACTTCCTTGCATTATCCTGTCTTTCTGTGGTTGCATTACATATAGTATTAAACACAATAAACTCCTTAGCGGTTTCAGCTATAGCAAGAAGTGCTCTGTTTAAATGCTCCTTTTTCTCCGTTGTCTGTGCTACAATGCAGAGCTTATTAGGTAGCTTGTCTTTGACATAACCTTCCTTTAAAATAATTGCATTGTTATTACACCAACCATTTATTCCTACGACTTCTGGATGGCTTTCATCCCCTACAATTACTATTGTATATCCTTCATTATAATATTTTTCAACCTTATTGTGAATATATTTTACATAAGGACAAGTATTATCAACTATATCAAGGTCTTTAGCCATAAGCTCTTCCATTACTACCTTGGATACTCCATGAGACCTAATTATTACTGTATCGCCTTTTTGAAGCATATTTATGTCCTTAAAAAGAATTGGATAAATATTTTCTTCCTGAAGTTTATTTGTAACATCTTTATTATGTATAAGAGGCCCCAAAGTATAAATCTTTTTATTTTTTTCCTTTTGAACCTTTAAGGCTCCTTCTACAGCTCTTTTAACCCCAAAACAGAACCCTGATTTTTCAGCTAAAATTACATTATCCATAATAATCTCCTTATAAATACTTAATTGTAACTAAACTAGCAAGCTTTTCTTTCAATATATGAAGATAATGTAGTAACAACTTCTTCAATGGTCATATCTGATGTATCCACTTCAATAGCATCAGAGGCTTTTCTTAAAGGACTAACTTCTCTATTCATATCATCAAAATCACGTTTTTTTATATTTTCTAATATAATAGAATAAGTTACCTCTATTCCCTTACTCTTCAGCTCTTGGTATCGCCTTTCTGCTCTTCTTTCCGGAGAGGCGGTTATATAAAATTTAAATTTAGCCTCTGTTAATACAGTGGTACCAATATCACGGCCATCCATCACTACAGAATTCTCCATAGCAATTTTCCTTTGCTGATCTACAAGCTTTTCCCTTACTTCAGCTATTGTAGCATAGGCTGACACCTGAGATGCTATTTCAGGAACATGAAGATAATCTTCAAAGTCTTCTCCCTGTAATAACAGTCTCTCTTTATTAAAGCTTATTTGCATGCCATCGATCATAGAACATATTTTTTCTATATCTGAAGGACTATAACCTAATTGTAATGCTTTATATGTTACAGCTCTATACATAGAACCGGTATTTATATACATTAGATTATATCTCTCTGCAATAATTCTTGCTATTGTGCTCTTACCTGCCCCAGCAGGTCCATCGATTGCAATAGAAAAACTCACTGCTATCTCCAACTCCTAACCATACTAATCTTTTCTTTGATAATTTAATAATTTACTTTAACTCACTATTATATAATAGCATAACTATAAAGGCTTGTGGTAAATATAATTTTCTCCTTTAATGATCTTTATCTTAATTATGGGAAAATATCTTTATTCACCTAATTTTATCCCTGCAAGATATCCAGTAGATATAGCAATCTGTACATTATAACCTCCAGTAAAGGCATCTACATCTATAAGCTCACCTGCAAAATAAACATTTTCTGCTAGTTTTGATTTCATGGTAGAAGGATTAATTTCTTGAACAGCTACTCCTCCTGCAGTGACTATTGCTTCATCTATAGGTCTTAATCCCTTTATATCTAAGGTTAAATTTTGAAGAAGAGAAGTTAAATTAAGTCTTTCTTCCTTTGTTATAGAATGCACCTTTTTATTAGGTGCGATATTTGAAAGCTTAATTATAACTTCAATTAATTTCTTAGGTAGCAAATCTTCTAAGGAATTTTTGTAATCTCTATTGCTATACTCTTTAAAATCATTTTTTATACGAAGGTCTAGTTCATCTGATGTAAGAGCAGGCTTTAGATTGATAGAAAGCTTATATATCCCCTTCTCCTCAACGTGCCTGCTAGCACTTAATATAATAGGTCCAGATACGCCATAGTGAGTGAAAATCATCTCACCAAAGTCTGAATAAATAGCCTTGTCATTTTTATATAAAGTTATCTGAACATTTCTTAGCGAGAGACCCTGAACCTCTTTAATCCAGCTATCCTTAATTTCTATTGGAACAAGAGAAGCCTTTGGCTCAATTATCTTATGACCAATTTTCTTTGCAAATCTATACCCATCACCTGTGGATCCAGTGCTTGGGTAGGATTTTCCTCCAGTTGCAAATATGAAGTAATCGCCATGGATTATCTCCCCATTAGAAAGTTTTAAATTAGAAATCCTTCTATCTTTAAAAGTTATATCAGAAACCCTACTCATTAATAGAACTTTTACTCCTGAGTCATTTAATTTTCTTTGAAAAAAGCTTATTATATCAGAAGATTTATTGGACTTAGGAAAAACCCTATCTCCTCTCTCAACCTTTAGCTCTACACCACTCTCATTGATCATACTCATTACATCTTCATTAGTAAAAGAATACAAAGCACTATACAAAAAGGATGGATTTCCTGGTATATGGTCAAAAAATTCACCTATATCCTTGGCATTAGTCACGTTGCACCTACCCTTTCCTGTTATAAAAAGCTTTTTACCTAATCTCTCGTTAGCTTCAATTAGGGTTACCTCATGATTCTTTGCTGCGGTAATTGCAGCCATCATTCCTGCAGGTCCTCCTCCAACTACTATTACTTTTGCCAAGGTATAATCTCCTCCTTAATTAAATTAAACAAGTTAATATTATATCTTCAATTAAATTAAACAAGTTAATATTATATCTTCTCTTAATTCCTGTCAAACAAAAAAGGGAGCATCTTATGCTCCCTTTAAAATTTCTTAAATAATACCTTGTAAATGCATTGCTTCTGCAACCTTAACAAATCCTGCAATGTTAGCTCCAGCAACAAGGTTATAACCATAACCATAATCATAAGCAGTAGTTGCTGCATTCTTATGAATATTTACCATTATTTCCATAAGCTTGCTATCAACTTCTTCCTCAGACCAAGATAGTCTCATACTGTTTTGTGCCATTTCTAGAGCAGATACAGCTACACCACCAGCATTAGCTGCTTTAGAAGGTCCAACTATAACATTATTATCCTGTAGGTATTTTACCGCCTCATTAGTACAAGGCATATTAGCACCTTCACAAACATATTTAATATTATTTTCAACAATTTGCTTAGCATGCTCTAAATGAATATCATTTTGAGTTGCACAAGGCATAATTATATCCACTTTTCTACCCCATGGCTTTTCACCTTTAAAGAACTCAACGCCAAACTTATCTGCATAATCTGAAACCTTATCTCTACCGGAATTTCTCATCTCTACTAGATAATCTATCTTTTCTCCAGTAACTCCTGATGGATCATAAATATAGCCATCTGGTCCTGATAATGTTACTACCTTACCACCTAACTCAGCAACTTTCTTACAAACTCCCCAAGAAACATTACCAAAACCTGAAATAGCAACAGTTTTTCCTTGGAAGCTATCATTCTCATGCTTTAGAATTTCATTACAGAAATAGGTAATTCCAAAACCAGTAGCTTCTGGTCTTATTAAACTTCCGCCATAGCTAAGGCCCTTTCCAGTTAGTACTCCATTTTGGAAGGCTCCTCTAATTCTTCTATACTGGCCATATAAATATCCAATTTCTCTTCCAGCAACCCCTATATCCCCTGCAGGCACATCTATATCTGGTCCTATATGCCTATATAGCTCAGTCATAAAGCTCTGGCAAAATCTCATTATTTCTCCATCAGATCTTCCTCTTGGATCAAAATCAGACCCACCTTTACCTCCACCAATTGATAATCCAGTTAAGGAATTCTTTAGTGTTTGTTCAAAGCCTAAAAACTTAATTATTCCGATATAAACGGAAGGATGGAATCTAAGACCACCTTTGTATGGTCCTATAGATCCATTAAACTGAACCCTATAGCCTCTGTTAACCTTTACATTTCCTGCATCATCAACCCAAGAAACTTTAAACATAATCTGTCTTTCAGGCTCACAAAATCTTTCCAGTAAATTATTCTTAATGTACTCTGGATGCTTGTCTAACACTGGTGCTAAAGAAGGAAGAACTTCTTCTACAGCCTGAATGAATTCTGGCTCTCCACTATTCCTTCTCTTTACATTCTCAAGTACATCTTGAATGTAGGCTTTTGAATCTAAAACTGAGTTATTCATTAAAAAACCCTCCCAAATGAATGATAAAATTCATTTTCATAATAAGTTTGCACAATAAATTTCTTATCGTGTATATATATATTCGATATAAGTATAATTATTCCTTCTGCAAAATACAATATTTTTTGTAAAATTTATGAAAAGAAAAAACCGTCAAAGTATTTTACAATACCGACGGTGAAAATCTTATTTGTCTTCTGAAGGTTTATAAGAATAAATCTGATATTCTTCCCATATACTTTCAAGATTATTAAAGGTTTCAGCTATTTTTTCCTTTTCCATAAGCCCTACTGCAACAATTAAGGCATTAATAACACTTAATGGAGCTACTAAAGAATCTACGAAAGAGGCCATATTGCTTTGAGCTATAAGTGTATAATCCGATTTACCTGCTAAAGGAGAAAGCAAACTATCGGTTATAGCAGCAACTTTAGCCCCGCTCTTTTGAGCAAATTCTAAAATCTGGATAGTTTTAATAGCATATCGTGGAAATCCAATACCAATTACTAAGTCACCCTCACCTACATTAATCATTTGCTCAAACAAATCACTAATCCCATAAGCAACTACTTTTACATTATCTAATATAACATTTAAATAAAACCCTAAGAACTCTGCCATTGCAGTTGAACTCCTGAGCCCAATAATATAAATTCTTTTAGCTCCTAAAATTTCATTAACTACATCTTGAAAACTCTTATGGTTAATTTTTTCTAAGGTTGCCCTTATATTTTCCATGTCCGCTTTAAGAACACCCTTTAATGGATTTTCTTCTGTTATGTAGTCCTTTGATAACTCTAATCTCTGTACTGTGGTAAGTTTGTTTTTGATAAGCTCCTGCAAAGCTTTTTGAAGCTTTGGATAGCCGCTAAATCCTAGCTCATTAGCAAATCTTACTACAGTAGATTCGCTAACTCCAACACTGATTCCTAATCTAGCTGCAGTCATAAATGCAGCCTTATCATAATGTTTTAATATGTATTCAGCAATTAACTTTTGTCCTTTACTTAGTCTTGGGAACTTAACTTGAATGGTTTTCATTAAATCTTTATTATTATCCATCTT
>JAEXZL010000021.1 GCA_023451395.1 Bacillota bacterium
AAGATATTTACCAAGCATTAGTTGAAGCTGAAGCAGAATATGAAACCTCTGATGACAGTCTTCGTCAACAGTTCGTAATGGCAATTAAAAAATAGGGGGTGTAGGTATGCCAGATAGTACGTATTACTATAAACTGTATAAAGGAAAAAAAGATGCAGTTAACTCCTATGAAGGAGATTTAAAGGATTTAAGAAAAATCCTAAATAATCTTACTGATAATCTATATGATGAAATAAGAGCAGTAAACTATGAATTTGATGATCTGAAGAGTGAATTGAATAAAGGCGTTCGCCATAATTCCAGGTTTACTGCAAGAGCAAATGCTTTCAGTGCAGAAAAGGAAAAAACTGTTACTGCGGATCCTAATCTCAGACAATCAGTAACTGAATTACAGGAAGAGATAACTCGTGTAACAAACCTAAAGAATCAAGCAGCACAGGATAGTGATTATTACTACAGAAAGTATCAGAGCAAAAGAGAAGAAGAAAAGCAAGCTTTATTAGATAAGTTGAAAATATTTTAGAAAGGAGTATCACAATGAGCATTGTTTCAATTTCATATGGAAGTTTAAAAGATGCTTCCAACGAGGCAAAAGCAGTTGCAAAAAAGCTTGATAGTTATGCTGATTCTATTGAGAGTAGTGTTTATAAGAAATTGAATAGTTATGGTGGCAGCTGGTCATCTAATCTTACAAATGCGAAATCGAAATTAAATGCAAAAATCTCAAATCTTCGCTCTACTGCAGATAAATATAATACTTATACTTCGAATTTGATTGACTTACGAGATGAATGTAAGAATACCGATAAAAGTGTCCGTTCTACAGTTTCTTCCCTTACTGCCACCTTTAAGGAAAGCCATGGTATTCGTAATAGTAAAATTAAGAATGCAATAAATTACTTTTTTACAAGTATAGGTAATTCTACTTCCACAGGTCGCTGGCTTGGCGACGGAAAAGATCTATATAAGGCAAGTAACAATTACTTAAAAAAATCCATTAAAGAATGGTATAACTATCAAGGTGGAAAAGAATTGATTAAAGGAGCTTTAGTTGGAGCACTTGAAGTTGCTATTGGTGTGCTTGCAATTGTAGGTGCAATTCTTTCTGGAGGTGCTTTATTAGTTTTAATTGCTGGAGTAGTAGGAGGCATTATTGTAGCAGCTAATGGTCTTGCAAATATTTGGAACGAAGGCAAGGCATATTCTGCTACGGGTAGTAACGATCCAGCTACTGGTAAACGGAGAAGTGAGATTAACAGTTGGCAGGATTATCTCAGATCTTCATTCATCTTTGGAGATGACGGTGAGGATTATGAGTATAACGAGTCTTATAATGCGTGGGCAACAGGAATAGATGTTGTTAATCTTGTCTGTACAGTAGTAACCGTTGTAAGCAGCTGTGGTAAACTTCTCAAAAATGGCTACAAATGGGCAACTGGTGATGCTACTAAATTAAAAGACATCAAATTTAAACAAATATTTTCTAAAGATGCTTTTACAGCATTTAAAGGGAAAATTAAATTTGGAATTGGCGATGGATTGGCAGATATTAAGATGGCATTGAAATATCATGATTGGTCAATTGTTGAAAAGCTGGGAACAAGAATGCTTAGAGATACCGGCCGTAATCTTAAAGCAGAATTCTGGGACTTTTTCGAAACAAATGGCGATTTCAATAGGAAAGGTGCAGTTGCTTCAATAAAAAATATGCTTAGCATCCCTAAGGATATTTTGAAAGATGGATTTACTCCTTCTAACATCTTTGATGTAGGTTTAAATAGTGTTGTAATACCATCGATTACGGCTTTTACGGTTAACAGTACAGATGGAACAATTATTAGCAGTGAAGGTGGTCAAATGCAGTTTGATTTTACCGATAAAATCACCTTTAGCGATCTAACGGGACTATTTGAAAAAGGTCGCAAAATTCCTTCTACGGCCTCGGGTTTGTTCTCTAATGGCTCATCTAACAATGTGGATGTAATTAGTAAGTTATCAAGCTCTTGCAATATAAATATTTCAATACCTGAGGTTTACATGCCAAGTATTAAAATGCCCATTATAAGGGCTGCATAGGAGGTACTAAATGGAAAAACCAAATTATATATTAAAAACAAATGAAGCAGTTTTAGTTCCTGTTACTCAAAATAAAGGGATTACTTTTCTGAAAATAGGAGTTTGGGTAGTTGTCATAATAATTGTGCTAGGATCTCTAATTTTCAAGGATAATCTTTTTGCAGAACTGTCATGGACATCAAGATTTCTTTTGATAGCGATTGCAGCCTCTGTTTTGGTTATCGGTGGAAAAAAGGAGGATGTCCCTTCCCCTATGGAAATACAGTTTTATGATGAATATCTGATTTTGTACCGTCCAAAATGCTACTACAGTAAAAAAATAACACGAATGGAAGTTAATAAAATGATGTATAGTGAGATAAAAAGGTGTGTGTTTAAAACTCGTTCTCAGCGCTTGCATATTTATGGCGATGTTATAGCAACATGGTATAATTTCAATTCAGAGGGGGAAAGGTCTCAATCACCTACCTACAACAGAACGGTTAAGGATACATTATGCTTTTTTAGTACTCTCTGTGCTAATGGAATTGACTTCAAACATGAGATAGAAACTCATTCTCCGGTTATAGTGACCGAGGAGAATAGTTAGAGTCGCGTAGGAGGTGCGATATGGAAGAACCGAATTATGTGTTAAAAACCAACGAAGCTGTCTTAGTTCCTACTGGACAAAGCAACGGCTTCACCTTTCTAAAAATTGGTGTCTGGATTGTAGTTATTGTTATCATATTGGGATCATTTATCTTCCAGGATAACTTATTTTCTGAGTTGGCTTGGACTACAAGGATTCTTTTAGTTGTCTTAGTTGTAGGCGTGACGTTCTTAGGTGGAAAAAAAGAATATGCACCTTCACCTATGGAACTTCAGTTTTTTGATGACTACTTTATCCTCTATCTACCTAAGAGATATTATAGTAAGCGTGTTACACGCATGGAAATTAACATGATTAAGTATTCAAATATTTCCAAATGCGTATACAAAACACAATCTCAAAGGATTCATATCTATGGAAATGGAACATCGACTTGGTACAACTACAAAGCAGACGGTACACTTCCACAAACACCTACCGAAAGTAGAAACTATACGGCGGGCTTGATTTTCTTCGATACACGGTTAGCAACTGATGTTGATTTTAAAAATGAAATAGAAACTCATTCTCCGATACAAGTTGTCTTTGAGAATAGTTAGGAGGATTATTATGGAGACAAGCGAAATACGGCTTGAGGCACAAGATCTAAATCAACAGGGTGCAATGCTTATGAAGATAGGTAATTTAGAGGCAGCAAGAGAAAAATTTGACAGGGCTATAGAAATTAACCCTATGTTAATGGACAGCTATAAAAACTATGGCGACCTCTATATGGCATTGCAGGAATACCAAAATGCAAAGAATTTATATAAGAAAGCTATGCTTATTGAAAAGCATGGATTACTTCACTTTCTTTATGGCAATGCATGCTTTATGAATGATGAGGTTCATGAGGGATTGGAAAATTATAATCAGGCCATTTCCTCTGGATATGATAGCACTGAGATGTTGTTCTTTATGGGGATGGCATATGAGCACCTTAACGATGACCGTATGGCACTTCGTTATTTTCAAAAAGCCCACATTAAAAACCCTTCTAGGCCTGACTATTTGGTAAAGAAAATATCTTGTTTAGTTAGACTTGATATGATTGAAAGTGCTGAAGAAAGCGTAGAGGAACTTCTTAAAACAGCTCCAGAATTATATGATGGATATCATATAAAAACACAGCTGTTAATTCACAAAGGTGAGGTTGAACAAGCAATCCAATTTGCAAAGTATGCTTCCGATAGATTTCCTGAAGATGCAGACTTAATGTATGATTACATCAAGTGTATTGCTTTACAAAAGGATTATGTTACTGCTCTAAAGATGATTGAGAGTGCTAAGAAGATGAAATACTTTGAAGACTCTAAGCATAAGTTTGTATTATTACAGGCAGAAGTGGCAGCAGAAAGCAATGACTACGATTTATCTATAAAATGCTGTGAAGAGTGCATTTCTATGGAAACTGATGAGTTCTTTGATGGTGAAGCTCGCTTTATGCTTATGAATTTGCATTTAGCTGAGCCTAATTTTGAAAAGGGATTAGAATATGCAATGTCCATAATTGCTAAGGATGAAGAAGATTTATATTACTATGCAGCATTGTATTATAAGCCTTTTTGTTTGAAACAACTTTCTAAATTAGATGAAGCACGTATAGCTTATAAAGAAGCAAATTCCATTTACAGACTTGCTACATTAAAGGATCCGGCAGCTATTGATATTTACTTGTATCGAGTTATGTGCTTGAAAGATTTGGAGGAATACGACAAGGCTCTTGAATTAGCAGACTTTATTTTGGGTCTTAGTACAGAAATTGCAGAGGTCTATACTTTGAAGTCCGATATCTACAGATTGACAGGAAAGCAAGCCCTTGCAAAGGAAGAGCTTGAAAAAGCGTTTTCTATTAAACCAGAGCTTCGACCAAAGGATAGCAAGGATGGTGAGTAAGCATGGCATTAGCATATGAAGGCAATACAAATTTAGCATTTGATACAACAGCTTTAAGACAATATGCCACTAAATATAGTGATATAGCAAATGAGCTTCGCAAGATGGCATCAAAACTTGATTCATGTTTACAAGAGCTTGAGAAAAGTGGCTGGACAACTCCAGCTGGAACTGCTTTTCATAAGATGGCTCAAACAAACTGGGCGGATAACATTGAGAAATATGCTGACCTTCTTGATACTTTAAAAAGCGTTCTTGAAAAGGCAGCAACACAATATGATGGACTGGTTACAAACCATATTGAAAAGACCCAGTTATAATTTTGGCACTTCAGCATTTTGCTGTTTGCAATAAAGCATACCGAAAGGAGAAAAAATTTATGGCAAGTATTAGAGTTACCCCTGAAACCCTAAACACTCAGGGTAACGATCTTATCGGATATTCCGGAGATCTAGCAGACATTCTAAGCAGCATCGATTCAAAAATCAATGAAATCATTGATGGTTGGGACGGTTTGGCACAGGATGCATACTTCGATATGTACACAACTATGAAACAAAGCCTTGATAAGTTCCCTGAACTTGTTAACTCACTTGGCGAAGCTACTGTTTCCTCCGCTGAAGCATTTAGCAGTGTGGATGAGCAGCTTCAGAGCGGCTTTAAATCAGCGCAGTAAGTTCAATAAAACATGCTTTGTGGTATCCATGACCCAAAGCATGTTTTTATGTTATAAATTTTCTTGTTGAAAAAATATCTACAATTTACCGGTTGAAAATAATCCGTAAAAGGTGTTAAAATGCCTTTGGCAGCTTGGTAGTTTGATTTATTTTTTTGGATAAATTAAATATTTCCAAAGGTTGAGAAGGGCAATGTTCATATAACTTAACAGAACGGACAATTTTAATGGGGGGAATATATGAAAAAAATACTTAGAATTTTTTCAGGTACATTCTTATTTCTTTTTACACTGTTAAATCTTAATACCTTTAAGGCTAATGCTTTAGGAAGCATCCCTGTAAATTATAATGTGAATGTTTCTGAATTAGGCTGGATGGAGCCTGTAGGTGATGGAGCTACCGCTGGAACTACCGGAAGATCTTTAGGAATTGAGTCCATTAACATCTCATCTCCAAGTGATGATTTTACTATAGAGTATAAGGTTCATGTAAGTAAAATAGGGGACATGGATATGGTTAGTGAGGGAGAAAATGCTGGTGCTACCGGAAGAAATCTTCCTATAGAAGCAATATCTATATACCTAAAGGATTCAGAAGGAAACAATGCTTCAGGCTATAAGGTAAATTATAGAGTTCATGTACAGGACCATGGCTGGCTACCTTGGGTTAGCAATGGAGAAATGGCAGGAACAACTGGACAAGCTAAGAGAATGGAAGCAATTGAAATATATATAGAAGAAGTTTCCAAGGGTGAAGAAATAGTGGATTATGCTAAAGGCTTTATGGGCACACCTTATCTATGGGGAGGAACAACTCCTAATGGTTTTGATTGTTCAGGATTTGTCCAGTATGTTTATAATAACTTTGGAATTTCTCTTCCAAGAACTACCACGCAGCAGGTGAAGGCAGGTATAGAGGTTTCAAAAAGCGATCTTCAGATAGGTGATTTAGTTTTTACCAGTGCAGGACATGTAGGTATATATGTTGGGGATGACCAAATAATCCATTCACCTCAAACAGGAGATGTAGTTAAAATATCAAAAATTTGGAAATTCTATAAGGCCAGAAGGGTTTTATAGTATAATATAAGCTTTTTAGTATAATGATTTATAAAATGGATGCTAATATATTTTTGTAATAAAGCTTTAGAAGCTATAAGTGTAATAATTACACCTATAGCTTCTTTTTTATCTTTAAATACTGCTTTTATTAATATCTAAATCCTCTGATGTAAATTTTACTATATAACCATATATAATTAAAAGCTTCAATATTAGCTAATATTACTTTGGAAATTTCTTTTCCAGTGTAAATAAAATAATTTTCATTATCATTGTTGCAGAATTTTTATGGAAAGCAATTAACGTATATTTATATTTCAATAATAATATCAAAACTATAAGCATAGAATTTATTACTAGCTATAACTTTAATGGGAAGAAGGATTAACTATGCTGGAGGGTATGCTTATAAAAGAAAATATAAGGATAATTTATGAAAAATTAAGTTGGGAGGAGGCTGTGATGGCTGCAGTTACTCCGTTAGTGTTAACTGGTTTTGTGGAAGAGAGATATGGAGAGGCTATTATTGATGGTACTAAAAAGTATGGAGCTTACTATATATTGACTAAAGATATAGCACTTTTACATAGTAGACCGGAAAAGGGTGTTAAGAAAAGGCAGATTGGGATAACCCTTGTTAAGGAAGGAGTTTATTTTCCCGATAACACGGCCCCAGTAAGGCTTCTTATGGTGCTTGCTGCAGAGGCTAACGATGGGCATATAGAAGTGATGAGGGATATAGCAGAGCTTGTTATAAATGAGAGGATGATAGGAGAAATCTTAAAGGCAGATAGTCCAGATGTAATATTTGACTTGCTTCAGTAAGCTGATTTTTATATCAGCCTGATATAAATAATATGAAGAAGGGAGATTTATGAAAATATTATTAGTAATTCAAGAAATTCTTTCAACTCCTGCAATCTTAGTTGGCTTCATGGCGCTTTTAGGGCTTGTGCTTCAAAAAAAGCCTATTGAAGAGGTGGTAAAGGGAACTATCAAAACCATTGTAGGCTTTCTTGTATTATCTGCTGGTGCATCATATCTTTTAGGAAACTCTCTAAATGACTTTGGGGTATTATTCAATTTTGCTTTTAATGTACAGGGAGTTGTACCTAATAATGAGGCGATAGTTACTATGGGTCTTGTAAACTACGCTAAGGATACTGCATGGATAATGTGTTTTGGTATGGTGGCAAATCTTATAATTGCAAGGTTTAGCCGCTGGAATTACATCTTTTTAACGGGGCATCATACCCTTTATATGGCATGTCTTATAGCAGTGGTTCTAAGTGTAGGAGGCTTAAGTGGTATACCACTTATAATAGGAGGCTCCTTAATTCTTGGGCTCACCATGGCCATGTTCCCAGCTATGGCTCAAAAGACAATGACTAAAATAACAGGAACTGAAGAGATAGGCTTTGGACATTTTTCAACTATAGGATATTGGTTTTCCGCTCAGGTTGGTAGACTTGTAGGAGGAAAGGCAATGAATAGGGGAGAGGCTAAAACTACTGAGGATATAATATTCCCTCAAAGAATCTCCTTTATGAGAGATACTACAGTTGCAATATCCGTTACTATGATGATAATTTTTGTTATTGTTACGGGAATTGCCGCTTCGAAGCCAGGCTTTGATAAGCTTAATACTCTTTTTATAGCTAATGGCTACTCAAACTGGTTTGTTTATGCAATAGTTTGCGGTATGAGCTTTGCCGGTGGTATCTATATTATTCTATCCGGTGTTAGGTTGATTCTTGCGGAAATAGTACCTGCCTTCAAGGGAATAGCGGACAAACTAGTGCCAAATGCTAAGCCGGCAATAGACTGTCCCGTAGTGTTCCCTTATGCTCCTAATGCAGTCCTCATAGGATTTCTTGTATCCTTCCTAGGAGGAATTGTAGGAATGTTTATACTATATGGGATTAATGAGAATCTAGCACCAGTAGCTCTTATCTTACCTGGGGTGGTGCCTCACTTTTTCTGTGGTGCTACTGCAGGAGTTTTTGCCAATGCTGAAGGAGGACTTAAGGGTTGTATAGCTGGAGCCTTTGCCCATGGTTTGCTAATTACAGCCTTACCAGTAATTACAATGCCTGTTTTGGGTGCCCTGAATTTTGCTAGCACTACCTTTTCAGACACAGATTTCTGTGGAGTAGGAATAGTCCTTGGAAATATTGCACGGTTTGTATCAGGTAATATTCTCTTAATTATATGCATTCTTTTATTCCTAGCACCTATAGCCTTTAATATGCTGGGTAAAAGTAAAAAGACTGTATAATTAAATTTTTAAAATTAATAATTTAGATTAAAGGATGCTGCAGCTTTTTCTGTGCAGCATCTTATATTATTAAAAGGAGATAGGTAAAATGAAGGTTAAAACTATCATGTGTTGCTGTGGATCAGGCCTTGGTTCATCACTTTTAGTAAGAATAAATGTAGAAAAGGTTCTTAAAAAGCTTGGTAAATCAGATATATCTGTTCTTCACAGTTCCCTTTCCGATGCATCACCAAGATCAGCAGATCTTTTTATAGTGGGAGGAGATCTTGCAAGTTTTACCAAGGGATTTCCAAGGGTAATTACCCTTTCCAATCTAATGTCACTTACAGAGCTTGAGGAAAAGCTAAAGGAGTATTTAGACTAATGGGAGCTTTAACTAAAGCTGAGCTCTCAGAATTAAAGCTTGCCTCAGCAAAAATAAGACTGGAAACCTTAAGGACTCTTAAATGGAGAAGATATGGTCATATTGGTGGCTCACTTTCTATTGTGGAGCTTTTATCAGTTCTGTACAATAAAATCCTTAAGCATGATTCTAACAATCCTAATTGGAATGAAAGAGATTATTTGGTTCTTTCTAAAGGACATGCAGGTCCAAGCCTTTATTCATGTCTTGCCCTCCAGGGGTATTTTGAGTTAGATAAGCTCTATACCTTAAATGAAGGAGGAACTATCCTTCCTTCTCATCCTGATAGGAATAAAACTCCTGGTATTGATGCAACAACCGGTTCCCTAGGCCAGGGACTTTCTTTGGCGGCAGGTCTTGGCTATTCACTAAGGATGGAAGGCTCCTCTCAAAGGGTATATGTAATTGTGGGAGATGGAGAGCTTAATGAAGGCCAGTGCTGGGAGGCTCTACAGTTCATTTCACACTATAAACTAAAGGAGGTTATTGTAATTATAGATGATAATAAAAAGCAACTTGATGGCTATACCTCATCTATAATAAATCCTTTAGATTTAAAGAAGAAGCTTGAAGCCTTTGGCTTTTATACACTAAGGGTTAATGGAAGTGATGAGGAGGAAATTGCTTCTGCTCTTTTGGAGGTTAAAGAAATAAAGCATAGTGCTGTTTGCATTATTTTAGACACGATAAAGGGACAAGGGGGCGGTTATTTTGAAACCCTTGAAGATAATCACTCCATAAAGCTTAATGAAGAATTAGATAAAGAGATAGATAATATTATAGAAAGACTGGAGAGGCATATAAAAGTTGGTGTGACAGATGTGGAGGCTTAGTGATAAAGTTGAAACCATGGAAATAAGAAGGGCTTTTGTTGATACCCTAATAGAAGAAATGGTGATTAATGATAGAATAGTTGCTTTGGAAGCTGATTTAGGTGGGGCATCAGGCTTTACAAGAATTAAAAAGAGGTTCCCAAAGAGATTCATAAATGTTGGTATAGCAGAGGCAAATATGATGGGGATTGCGGCAGGCTTATCCATGAGAGGGTATATACC
>JAEXZL010000005.1 GCA_023451395.1 Bacillota bacterium
GTCACAAGGTGGCGGTGGTAATAGAGGGGTTATGAACTTTGGAAAGAGCAGAGCAAAGATAGCAACTCCTGATAAAAGAAGAATTACCTTCAATGATGTAGCTGGTGCTGATGAAGAAAAAGCAGAACTAGCAGAAGTTGTTGACTTTTTAAAGCAGCCAAAGCGTTATCTAGATATGGGAGCAAGAATTCCTAAGGGAATACTCCTAGTAGGACCTCCTGGAACTGGTAAGACCTTATTGGCTAAAGCAGTAGCTGGAGAAGCGGGAGTTCCCTTCTTTACAATTTCCGGTTCAGATTTTGTGGAAATGTTCGTAGGTGTTGGTGCTTCAAGAGTAAGAGACCTTTTTGAGCAGGCAAAGAAAAATGCAGCTTGTATCATATTCATAGATGAAATTGACGCAGTAGGTAGGCAAAGAGGTGCTGGCTTAGGCGGAGGACATGATGAAAGAGAGCAAACCTTAAATCAGCTTTTAGTTGAGATGGATGGCTTCGGAATTAATGAAGGAATCATTATGATAGCTGCCACTAACAGGCCTGATATATTGGATCCTGCTTTATTAAGACCAGGCAGATTTGACAGACAGATATTAGTAGGAGCTCCAGATGTAAAGGGAAGGGAAGAAATTCTTAAGGTTCATACAAGAAATAAACCTCTTTCAGGAAATATAGACCTAAATATTCTTGCAAAAAGAACACCAGGCTTTACAGGTGCAGATATTGAGAACTTAACAAATGAAGCAGCGCTTTTAGCTGTAAGAAGAGATAAAAAGATAATTGAAATGAGCGAAATGGAAGAGGCTATAACCCGTGTCATAGCAGGGCCTGAAAAGAAGAGCAGGGTTATAAGTGATCATGATAGAAAGCTTACTGCTTATCATGAAGCAGGGCATGCAGTTGTTATGAAGCTTTTACCAAATGCTGATCCGGTTCATGAAATAAGCATAATTCCTAGAGGAATGGCTGGTGGATATACCATGCATCTTCCTAAGGAGGATAGATCCTACACTTCAAAGTCAAAGCTTAAGGATGATATGATAGGCCTTTTAGGTGGAAGGGTTGCAGAAAAGCTAATTCTAGGTGATATAAGTACAGGAGCAAAAAATGACATAGATAGAGCAAGTAATATTGCAAGAGCTATGGTTATGGAATATGGTATGAGTGATAACCTTGGACCTATTTCCTTTGGTTCTGACCACAATGAAGTCTTTTTAGGAAGAGATATTGGAAGAAGCAGAAACTTCAGTGAGGAGATTGGTTCTAAGATAGATAAAGAGGTTAAAGATCTCATTGATGAAGCTTATAATAGTGCAGAAAAATTGCTTACAGAAAACATAACTAAGCTTCATGCAGTAGCTCATGCTCTTCTTGATAAGGAAAAAATTGAAGCTGAAGAATTCTATGAAATATTTCAAAACTCATAAACGCCAATTTATTGGCGTTTATTTTTTTACAGTTTATTTCTGCTTATCTTTTGGAAGAGATTTATACAAAATTACGTATAAAACTATAGAAATTGAAAGAAGACCTCCTTGAACTACTAAACGGATAATTTTTTCAGATATTAAATTACCTATTATTATAGATAGACCTGAAAATAAACAAGCTGCAATTAAGATAATTTCTCTGGAAACTTTCATAAATTGACCACTCCTTAAAGTTAAAGATTCTGAACAAGAGATAATAATCGCTTTTAAATCCTTTGAATAATATGTCGGACTTTATATATATAATATACTATATTTAGTAGATTATAGAAATATATTATAGAAATATATATATGATTCTTCAAGAAATAATTTGATATAAGATTTAATTATTCTTTTATTCTTTATGCACTATTTCAGTTTGATGTATAGTGCATGATTATATTTGTTCTTAGTGGATAATTATATTGGTATTATGGCGTATAAATATATTGCTGTTATGGTCTATAAATATATTGGTATTATGGTGGATAATTTTTAGGGTGCATGTCTTTATTTTGCTGAAGGTTATGGTTATAATAGTAGTGTATTGAAATTTCTGAATACATAGAAGTTTAATTAACCGTTAGATGAAATTAAATTGGGATGAGGATTGGTACTAAAGCAAAATAATATAATTTATGAAGGAGAGGTTTATTTCCATGAAAAGTGATATTGAGATTGCACAAAGTGCAAAGATGGAGCCAATAGTAAAGATAGCTTCTGCTCTTGGACTTTCTGAAGAGGACATTGATTTATACGGAAAGTTTAAATGTAAGATATCTCTAGAGGCATATAATGGATTAAAGGATAAGAAAGATGGCAATCTTATTTTGGTAACTGCTATAAATCCTACACCGGCAGGAGAGGGTAAATCCACCGTTACTGTTGGTTTAGGCCAAGCATTAAATAAAATAGATAAAAAAGCTGTTATTGCTTTGAGAGAACCCTCATTAGGGCCAGTTTTTGGAGTAAAGGGAGGAGCTGCAGGAGGAGGATATGCTCAGGTAGTGCCTATGGAGGATATTAACCTGCACTTCACTGGTGATATGCATGCAATTACCTCAGCAAATAACTTAATTTGTGCTGCTATTGATAATCACATTCACCAAGGAAATGCTTTGAGGATAGATAGCAGAAGAATTACCTTTAAAAGGGTATTGGATATGAATGATAGAGCCTTGCGTAATGTAGTGGTAAGCCTTGGAGGTAAACTCAATGGTTTTCCAAGAGAAGATGGTTTTATGATAACCGTTGCCTCAGAGATAATGGCTATACTTTGTCTTTCACATGATCTTGAGGATTTAAAAAATAATATTGGAAATATAATAGTAGGTTATAACTTAGATGGTGAGCCTGTGTATGCAAAAGAACTTAATATACAGGGAGCTGCTGCATTATTAATGAAGGAGGCTATAAAGCCAAATCTTGTGCAAACTCTCGAAAATACTCCAGCAATTATACATGGCGGACCTTTTGCTAACATAGCACATGGCTGCAACAGCTTAATTGCAACAAAAATGGCTTTAAAGCTTGGAGAGTATGTAGTAACAGAAGCGGGCTTCGGTGCTGATTTAGGTGCTGAAAAGTTTTTTGATATCAAATGCAGATATGGAGACCTTAAGCCAAGCTGTGTAGTACTAGTAGCAACCTTAAGAGCTATTAAGCATCATGGTGGAGTAGCAAAGGATAAGCTTAACGAAAGTAATATGCCTGCAGTGCATAAGGGGATAGAAAATCTTGAAAAGCAGATGGAAAATGTAAAGAAGTATGGAGTGCCAGTAGTTGTTGCTTTAAATAAATTTATAACAGATACTCCTGAGGAGATTGAATATATTAAGAGCTTCTGTGAAGAAAGAGGAGTGAAAGCCGTTCTTACTGAAGTATGGGAAAAAGGTGGCGAAGGCGGAAGAGCCTTAGCAGAGGCTGTAGTAGCTGAGACAGAAAAGGGAGAAGGAGATTTTAGAGTTCTCTATGATGAAAAGCTTCCTTTAAAGGAAAAGATATTAACTATTTGCAAAGAAATATATGGAGGAAGAGGAGTGAATTACACTCCACAAGCAGAAAAGCAGCTTCAAGAGCTAGAAAGATTAGGACTTGATAAAAAGCCTATTTGCATGGCTAAATCACAATATTCCTTATCAGATAATCCTAAGCTTTTAGGAAGACCATCAAACTTTGAAATTACTGTTAAGGAGCTTAGAGTATCCAATGGTGCAGGCTTCGTTGTAGTATTAACAGGAGATATAATGACAATGCCTGGACTACCAAAAGTGCCTGCTGCAGAAAAGATTGATATACTAGAAGGCGGAGAAATAGTAGGATTATTTTAAAAAGGGTGCTGCTTTAGGGAGACTGATCTCTAAAGCAGCATTTTCTTTTTAAACCTGTTAATCGTATATGTAATATATAAAGCTTTTAGATAAGGGTGAGAATATACACCGCTCCATTTTTTTGATAAATAATATAGATAATATGTAAATAATAATGGATTATTTGCTCTACTATGAAATTGTTACATAGATTTGTCTTTTAAACCTTGACATCCTAAGATAAATTGTTAAAATTAAATTGTTAAAATTAAATTGATAAAATTATATGGAGGATATATTGGGCTAAATATATCCTCCTACGTCTATTGATTTTCTGAAGGTTTATTAAGTACAGAAAGATATAATAGGAGGCAGCCTTAGGCTGCTTTTAATTCTGTTAACTGGAGGCTATACAATGATTTTACTAATGGATGTAGGAAATACCAATATAGTAATAGGATTATACAAACAGGGAGAATACATAAATAGATGGAGATTGTCCACTGATGCCAACAAAACTTCGGACGAGTATTCAATTCAACTTATGCAGCTCTTTCAGCAGCATAATATCGACACTAAAGACGTTGAAGGGATAATTATATCCTCAGTGGTGCCTAATATAATGCACTCTTTAGAAAATACCATAGAGAAATGCTTTAAGAAAAGGCCATTGGTAGTAGGACCAGGGGTTAAGACAGGAATTAATGTAAAATACGATAACCCAAAGGAGGTAGGTGCAGATAGGATAGTAAATGCCGTTGCAGCCAATGTTAAGTATAAAAGAGCAGTTATTATAATAGATTTTGGAACTGCAACAACCTTTTGTGCCGTAACTAAAAGTGGTAACTACTTAGGAGGGAACATATGCCCTGGGATAAAAATTTCCTCAGAGGCTTTATTTGCTAAAGCTGCTAGACTGCCCAGAGTTGAGCTTGAAAAACCATCTAGCCTCATATGTAAAAATACCGTTTCCAGCATGCAGGCAGGTATTATTTATGGTTATATAGGTCTTGTGGAGTATATAACTGGCAAAATGAAGAAGGAAATGATTGACCTAGGTGAGGAGGAGCCATATGTTATAGCTACTGGAGGTTTAGCTAATCTAATTAATCAAGATACAGATGTCATAGATGAGGTAGCCCCACTGCTCACACTAGAAGGACTTAAAATAATATATGAAAAGAATAGGGAGTAGACTTAATGAAAATAGCCCACTTACATATTGAAAATAATGTTTTTCTTGCTCCTATGGCTGGAGTAACAGATGCACCCTTCAGAGTGCTTTGCAAGGAAATGGGCTGCGGATTTACAGTTACAGAAATGGTTAGTGCCAGGGCTTTATATCATGGAAGCCGTAACACTCAAGAGCTTTTGCACATAGCTCCAGGAGAGATGCCTGCTGCAGCTCAAATCTTTGGAAGTGAGCCGGAAATAATGGCAGAGGTGGTAGAGATACATTTAAATCACCGGGAGGACATTGCTTTTATTGATATAAATATGGGTTGTCCTGTACCTAAAATAGTTAAAAATGGTGAGGGATCAGCATTAATGAAAAATGCTCCTTTAGCAGAAGCGATAGTTTCAGCTATTAAAAAAGTGAGCAGCAAGCCTGTGACAGTAAAGATACGAAAGGGCTTTACTGAGGATAGTGTTAATGCAGTAGAATTTTCTAAAGTTCTAGAAGCTGCAGGTGCTGATGCCATAACAGTACATGGGAGAACTAGAGAGCAGATGTATCAGGGAAAAGCTGATTGGGATATAATAGCCAAGGTGAAAAAAGCTCTTAAGATTCCTGTGATTGGCAATGGCGATGTTTTCTCTGGAGAGGATGCTATAAAGCTTTTTCAGACTAGCGGCTGTGATGGTATTATGATAGCAAGAGGCTGTGAAGGCAATCCATGGATATTCAGTGAGATAAATTCAGCCCTTAAAAAGGAGAAATGGAACAAACCTTGCCAAAGTGAAAGAATAGATCTGTGTATTAGGCATTATAATCTAGCACTAGAATACCATGGAGAGGAAAAGGCCCTAAGAGAAATGCGAAAGCATATTAATTGGTATATAAAGGGCATGGAAAATAGTATAAACATGAAAAATATTATTAATCAGGAAAAATCTCCTGAAAGGGTTATAGAAATTCTTTCAGAATATAAGGAGACATTAACCTGTACTTAATTTAGCTTTTTTGTTATTATACTTAGAATTACAGAATAGAATAGGGTATAATTAATTGTTAATGGGTAATAATGAAATCTATTGAAAATTACCTATTGCTTTAATAAATATAAATGTTAAAATATTAAACTTGTAAGAGTAAATTGACAAACTAATTTTACTACATTATAATATTTTAAATATTGGACTAGACATATAAATAAATAATATTTAAACCGTTTAATTAAAGGGGAGAGCAAAATGAGTGAAGCTAAAAAGTATGTAATGACCTATGAAGGAGTTAAAAAGCTAGAGGATGAGCTTGAATATTTAAAAACCGTTAAAAGAAAGGAAATAACTGAAAAGATTAAAGTTGCCTTAGGCTATGGTGATCTTAGCGAAAATTCAGAATATGATGAAGCTAAGAATGAACAGGCTTTTACGGAAGGAAGAATTATTCAGCTTGAAAATATGCTAAAAAATGCTGAGGTTGTAGATGAAAGCGAAATATCTACAGATATTGTTTCAATAGGTTCAGTTGTAAAGGTAAAAGATTTTGAGTTTGATGAGGATGTAGAATACTTTATAGTAGGCTCTGCAGAGGCAGATCCTATGGAATTTAAAATATCTAATGAATCTCCAGTAGGAAAGAGCCTTATGGGTAAAAAGGTTGGAGATGTGGTGGAGGTTAGTGTTCCAGGAGGAACAAATAAGTTTGAGATACTTGGAATAAGAAGAGCATAAGGAGGCTAATGCCGTGGCAAAGGAAGAAAATAATTTACTTAAGCTAGAGCAACAATATAACGAGCAGGAAACATTAAGAAGAGAAAAGCTTTCAGCACTTCAAGCAGAGGGAAAGGATCCCTTTGACGTATATAAGGTTAATAGAACTCATACCTCTAAAGAAATCAAGGATAATTATGATACTTTAGAAGGAAGCATAGTTACAACAGCTGGAAGACTTATGTCAAAAAGAGTTCAAGGGAAGGCTGGATTTGCTGATATCCATGATAGAGATGGAAAAATGCAGCTTTTTGTGCAGATTAACAATATTGGAGAGGAAAAGCATAAGGCATTTAAAACCCTTGATTTAGGTGATTGGGTAGCTGTTACCGGAGAAGTATTCAAAACGAAAACCGGTGAAATTTCAGTAAAGATTACTGATTACGAGCTTATTTGTAAGTCTTTAAAGCCTCTTCCAGAGAAATGGCATGGACTTAAGGATCCTGATTTAAGATATAGACAAAGAGAAGTAGATATAATAACTAATCCTGAGGTAAAGGAAACCTTTCTTAAAAGAAGCAGAATTATTAGCTCTATAAGGGAGTTCTTGGATAATAAAGGTTATATAGAGGTGGAAACTCCTATATTATCACCAATAGCTGGTGGTGCTGCTGCAAGACCTTTCATTACTCATCATAATTCTTTAAATATTGATATGTATCTTAGAATAGCAACAGAGCTTTATCTAAAGAGAATGATAGTTGCAGGTTTTGAGAAGGTTTATGACATGGGTAAGAACTTCAGAAATGAAGGTATTGACATAAGACATAATCCAGAGTTTACAATGATTGAGCTTTATGAAGCTTATGCGGATTATAATGATATGATGGAAATAACAGAAAACCTTGTAGCTTATGCCTGCCAAAAGGTAAATGGAAGCACAACAGTGAACTATCAAGGTACTGAAATAAACTTTGCACCACCATGGAGAAGAATAACTATGGTAGATGCAGTAAAGGAATATGCACAAATTGACTTTGATGCTATAAAGACGGATGAAGAAGCTCAAGCTTTAGCAAAGGAAAAGCATCTTGAGTTTAAAAAGGATATAAAAAATGTAACAAAGGGAGAAGTATTAAATGCATTATTTGAAGAATATGCAGAAGAAAATATGGTTCAGCCAACCTTTGTTTGTGATTATCCTGTAGAAATTTCCCCTCTTACAAAGAAGAAGAGAGGAAAGGAAGGCTTTACAGAAAGATTTGAAGGCTTTGTTTTTGGTAGAGAGATATGCAATGCATATTCAGAGCTTAATGATCCTATAGTTCAGAGAGAAAGATTTAATCAGCAGGCTAAGGAAAGAGAGCTAGGAGACGATGAAGCTTATATGATAGATGAGGAATTCATGAGTGCTCTTGAAACAGGAATGCCTCCTACTGGTGGCTTAGGAATTGGAATAGATAGAATCGTAATGTTTTTAACAGATTCTACTTCCATAAGAGATGTACTTCTATTCCCGACTATGAAGCCACAGGCCTAAGAAGGATGTTTTTAGTATAGCTAAGATAACATAGAAGTAAAGTTTACAGATATGTAAATCTATATATTATAGAGAATATAAAAATACCCTAGGGTTAAGAAATACACCCTCAGGGTATTTTTATTTATGAAAAAAGTTTAAAAGATTTTTTTAAAAAGTAAAAAAGCAAGGAAAAGTTCAAGTACTAATATAAAAGGAATGCCGTATTTAAAATACCAATGGGCTGTTTTGTGTCTAAAGGTCTTCATTCCCCAAAGTATTCCCGGTGCACCTAATAGTATGGCCACAAGAAAGAATCTCCTCTCAGGTATTCTCCATTTCTTTTTAATAGAAAACTCTTTGTCCTTATACATAATATAAAAGCCATAAAGATTAATTATTAGTATGTAGATTATAATAAAATGATATGCTTTCATCATTCACCTCGTAATATAGTATAAATCCATAATACCTTAGAGGTGATATCGTGACAATAGAAAGTATTATTTAAGAAAATAAATAGAGTATTATTAAGAAAAGTATAAGATTTACTTTAGTATTTAGTAAGTGTTATCTGTTAAAATAAGGGTATGTGAGAATTTGATAAGAGGAGGAGATCAGTTGAAGGTATTAGAAGTTAAGGATGTTTATAAGTCCTTAGGTCGCAGAGAGATAATAAAGGGAATTAGTTTTGATGTAGAAGAGGGAGAAATATTTGGTTTTTTAGGTCCCAACGGAGCAGGTAAGACTACTACTATAAGGATGATGGTAGGGCTAATTGCTGCAGATAAGGGAAGCATAAAGATAATGGGAAAGGAAATATCTAAGGATAGAGAGAAGGCATTAGAAGCTGTGGGAGCAGTAGTAGAAAATCCTGAGCTTTATACCTATCTATCCGGCAGGGAGAATCTTCTTCAGATAGCAAGGATAAGAAGAATTAAAAATAGTGAGGTAGAAGAGGTTGTAAGGCTTGTAGGGATGGAATCAAGAATAAATGATAAGGTTAAAAAATACTCACTAGGTATGAAGCAAAGGCTTGGACTAGCAGCAGCTCTTCTTTCTAAGCCAAAGCTTCTTATTTTGGACGAGCCTACCAATGGACTAGACCCTTCTGGAATATTAGATTTTAGAAACATCGTTAAGAGAGCAGCAAAAGAAAGAGGTACAGCAGTATTTGTGTCCTCCCACATCTTAGGTGAGGTTCAGGAACTTTGTGATAAGGTTGCTTTTATCAGCCAGGGAGTTATACAGGGGGTAGAAAGCATTGTAGAGGGCCTAGGAACTGAAACGGATACCCTTTCTCTTATGACTCCGGATATAACTAAAGCAATAGAGGTATTAACAGCTCTTGATTACATCAAAAGTACAAAGGTGGAAGATCAGGAGATTATAGTAGTTGCAATGAAGGATTCTGTGCCGGAAATAGTTAAAGCCTTAGTAAAGGAAGAAGTAGCAATTATAGAGATTTATAAAAAGCATAGAGGTGTTGAGCAGAGATATATGGAGCTTGTGGAAGGGGGCATAAGATAATGGTTGCACTTATAATTAACGAATTTAAAAAGCTTTTCAGCAGAAAGAAAACTTATGTTATATTCTTTGCCTTTGCAGCACTTATGGGGCTTATGATGTATGCCAGCTATCAGGATGAAAAATTTAATGAAAAAATGAACAGTCCTGAATATCAGATAGAAAACATGAAAAATAGCTTAGTTTATTATGAGGATAGACTTAAAGAGATAGAGGTGGAGCTTAGCAAAGATAATTCTTCCATAGATAAAAAAGGCTTAGAGTATGAAAAGAATGATCTTCAAGAAGCCATGGAGACCTCTAAAAATGTCATAAAGGAATTAGAAGATGCTATTGCTTCAGGGAAGGAAATTGATTGGAGAGCTGATGCAAAAAAACAGATAGAATTTTATAAGGAAATGTTAGCTGAGGGTAGTCAATTACCCCAAGAAGGTAGGGGCTATTATGAAAAGGAACTTTCTAAGCTTGAATATCATTTAGAAAAGGATATAAAGCCTATGAAGGGGTATGAATTTGAAAGCTATAATTTTCTTGTTAATTCTTTAAGCAATTTTGTTTATCTTTTAATACCTTTATTTGTGGTGGTTTTGGTAGCAGATATGGTGTCAGGTGAATGTACACCACCAACTCTTAAGGTATTGCTTAGCCAACCAGTAAAAAGAGGAAAACTTCTTTTAGCAAAATTTATTACCGGTCTTTTATCAGCTTTATTTATAATACTCTTTGTTCAGCTACTATCCTTCATAATAACAGGACTTATAGGGGGCTTTGGGGATGCTTCTTACCCAATGACCATGGGAAGGGAATATTTTTTTGATAAACTAAAGCTAGATGAGATGGGACAACCTATGCTAAGAGAGATAGCAGGCAGCACAAAAAATGTTACTATGGGAGCTTATGTCTTATGGATGCTTGCATTGGAAGTTCTATTTATCATGGCAGCCTATTCTTTTGGTTTCTTGACCTCTGTTCTCTTTAAGAGCTCTATGATATCAATGGTTGTAGCTGCTGTAGGAACCTTTGGCATGACTATTTTCGCCTTGTTAGGCTCGGCCTTTGCAACTATATCAAAGTTTATGACCTACATGTTCTTTACTTATGGTAACATTCCAAATCTTTTGGATGGAAGATATGCAGAAATGTATAGAAATCCTCTGATGAATATAAATACAGCAGTTGTTGTAATGGTTGTGTGGATAGTAATTTGTTATGGTATATCTCATATACTATTTGTTAAAAAGGATATACTTATTTAAATTATCTGTTGCTTTTAAGAGGAACCTAATAAGGTTTCTCTTTTTTATAGAAAATTTTCGGGAAAATAATGAATATTTAAAATATATTATGTAGCAAAAAGTATTTATATAGTATACTATTAATTAGTATTATGATTTTTGGAGGATAAAGATGAGTGAAAATCACGGGGTGAAAGAGGAAAAAATTATAAGTAACCAAAAATATCTTAAGCTTCTTGCAGAGCGTTATCCCACTATCAGTGATGCTAGTACGGAAATAATAAATTTGCAAGCTATACTAAACTTGCCTAAAGGAACAGAGCATTATTTAACAGATATCCATGGAGAATATGAAGCCTTTGTGCATGTATTAAAAAATGCCTCAGGAGTTATTAAAAGAAAAATAGAGGAAAGATTCAGCAATATATTAAGCGCGGAAGAAATCAAGGCCTTAGCTACTCTTATATATTATCCAGAGCAAAAGCTGGAGATAATTGAGAAAGAAGAAGTAAACATACAGGACTGGTACAAGATAACATTGTACAGGCTAATAGAGATATGCAGGGTTTGTTCTACAAAATATACAAGATCTAAGGTAAGGAAGGCACTTCCAAAGGATTTTAGTTATATTATAGAAGAACTTTTACATGAGAGCAGGAGCGTTTATAATAAACAAAATTACTATGATGAGATAATTAATTGTATAATATCCATTGATAGGGCAAGGGAATTTATTATTTCTCTTTCAAATTTAATTCAAAGATTTGTAGTAGACAGGCTCCATATTATTGGAGATATCTTTGATAGAGGCCCTGGAGCACATATAATTTTAGACAGGCTTATGAACCACCACTCTTTAGATATACAATGGGGTAATCATGATATACTTTGGATGGGGGCTGCCTCCGGCTCTAAGGTGTGTATTGCTAATACTATAAGAATATCAGCAAGGTATGGTAATTTAGAAACAATAGAAGATGGTTATGGAATAAATCTTCTTCCTTTAGCAACCTTTGCTATGGAGGCATATAAGAATGATCCATGTCTTTGCTTTACGCCTATCCCTGATGAGGAAGACTGCTACAGTCATAAGGAGGAAGAGCTTATTGCAAAGATGCATAAGGCCATTGCAATTATTCAATTCAAGCTTGAAGGAGAGGTAATTAAAAGACGACCTGAGTTTGAAATGGAGCATAGGCTGGTTCTTAATAATATAGATTATGAAAAGGGGAGTATAACCATAGGCGGGAAGGAATATTTATTAAAAGATAATAACTTCCCAACCATTGATCCTAAGAATCCTTATAACCTAACTCAAGAGGAATATGAGGTTATTGAAAAACTTCAATCCTCCTTTATAAACAGTGAGAAGCTTAAAAGCCACTGCGATTTTCTCTTTTCAAGAGGTAGTATGTATCTAGCCTTTAATTCAAATCTTTTATTTCATGCCTGCATTCCTATTGAAGGGGATGGAAGTTTTTCCTCCTTTAAAGTTTACAATAAGGATTTAAAGGGAAGAATGTTATTAGATGAATTAGAAAGAGCTGCAAGAGAAGGATATTATACTAATAGCAAGGATAAAAAACGTTATGGTCAGGATATATTTTGGTATTTATGGACAGGAAAGCATTCACCTCTCTTTGGCAAGGAGAAGATGACAACCTTTGAAAGATACTTTATTGAAGATAAGTCAACTCATAAAGAAGTTAAAAACCCATATTATAAATATAGAGATAATGAAGAATTCTGCATTAAAATATTAGAGGAATTTGGATTAAATAATTCTGATGCCCATATAATTAACGGCCATATGCCTGTGGAGAAGAAGAAGGGTGAGAGTCCTATAAAAGCTAACGGAAGGCTTTTGGTCATTGATGGAGGATTCTCAAAGCCTTATCAAAAAAAGACTGGTCTTGCTGGTTATACTTTAATATTTAATTCCTTCGGTCTTCAACTTGTTTCCCACCAACCTTTTAAATCAACAGAGGCAGCTATTAAGGAGGAAACAGATATACGATCAACTCTTATAGTTTTGGAAAAGAATGTAGAAAGAAAAACTGTGGGTGACACTGATGTAGGGGAAGAGTTGAAAAATCAGATTAAAGAGCTTAAGATTCTACTTTCAGCCTATCGCTCAGGAATCATTAAAGAAAAGTACGGTAGATAAAATATAGTAGTTACCTATTGAAATCCTAAAGTCTTTTAAATTACAATAATATTATAATGGCTGTAAGGTAGCAGCTAAAGGAGGGGTAGTAATGATTAGACGAGATGATTATATATCCTGGGATGAATATTTTATGGGCATAGCTCTTTTATCTGCAAAAAGGAGCAAGGATCCTAGAACGCAGGTTGGTGCCTGTATCGTAAGCCCTAGAAATAAAATTGTTGGCGTGGGCTATAATGGTCTTCCTTTGGGCTGCTCTGACGAAGAATTTCCTTGGGAATGCGAAGGTGATTTTTTAAATACAAAATATCCTTTTGTATGTCATGCTGAGCTTAATGCCATACTTAATAATATAGGTATTGATTTGGAAGGCTGCAGGATTTACACAGGGCTTTTTCCCTGTAACGAATGTGCTAAGGCTATTATTCAATCAGGAATAAAAGAAGTGGTTTATATCTCAGATAAATATTCTGAAACGGATAATGTAAAAGCATCAAAGCTCATGTTAGAAACAGCAGGTGTAAGTCTCAGAAGATTAAAACCTAGCATTGAAGATGTAACCATATCCTATAAAGAAAATGATGTTTAAGATATAATTCAATATTACAGTAATTTAAGGCATCAAAGAAAAGTCATTCTTTTTGATGCCTTCAATTATTAAATAATTAAATAATCTTGACAGAGTTATAATATTTGATAGAATTATTATTATAAATTAATAGGTATGATGATAGAGAAGAGTAAGACAAATACCTTTTTAGAGAGATGATGGAAGGTGCAAATCATTAAAGGGTTTTTCTGAAGGGAGCTCTTGAATACATTTATTATTAAAGCTGAGCTTTTGCTAAGAAGGGTGGAACCGCGGATTTTTTCGTCCCTTTGTAGTAGGGCTTTTTTATTTTATTAAATTAAGGAGGAGTTAAAATGGCGGTGGAAAAGACTATGGACAAAATAGTTGCCCTTTGTAAAAATAGAGGTTATGTGTTTCCAGGCTCTGAAATCTACGGTGGGCTTGCGAATTCTTGGGATTACGGTCCTTTAGGGGTAGAATTTAAAAACAATGTTAAGAAGGCATGGTGGAAGAAGTTTGTGCAGGAAAGCCCTTATAATGTAGGTGTTGACTGTGCCATACTCATGAATACAGAGGTGTGGGTTGCCTCAGGACATGTAGGCGGATTTTCAGATCCTCTTATGGATTGTAAGGAATGTAAGGCAAGGTTTAGAGCTGATAAGATAATTGAAGATCATATGACAGAGCAGGGAGCAGAGGTTGCTACTGCTGATGGCTGGAGTAATGAAGAGCTTAAGGCTTATATTGATGAGCATAATATCCACTGCCCTAAATGTGGAAAGAAAAACTTTACAGATATAAGAAAGTTTAATCTAATGTTTAAAACCTTTCAGGGGGTTACAGAGGATGCTAAAGCAGAATTATTTTTAAGACCAGAAACTGCTCAAGGAATCTTTGTTAACTTTAAAAATATCCAAAGAACCTCAAGAAAAAAGGTGCCCTTTGGTATAGCGCAAATTGGTAAATCCTTTAGAAATGAGATAACTCCTGGGAACTTTACCTTTAGAACCAGAGAATTTGAACAGATGGAACTGGAATTTTTCTGTAAGCCAGGAACTGATATTGAGTGGTTTAACTATTGGAAACAATATTGTGTTGATTTTCTTTACAATCTTGGATTAAATAAGGAAAGCTTAAGAATGAGAGATCATAGCCCTGAAGAGCTATCCTTTTATTCAAATGCAACTTCAGATATAGAATTTTTATTCCCCTTTGGCTGGGGTGAGCTTTGGGGCATAGCTGATAGAACTGATTATGACCTTAAAAAACACTCAGAGCATTCTGGAGTAGAAATGAACTATCTTGATCCTGTAACAAATGAAAAATATGTGCCATATTGCATTGAACCATCCTTAGGAGCAGATAGAGTTGCCTTGGCCTTCCTCTGCGATGCTTATGATGAGGAGGAATTAGAGGGTGGAGATTCAAGAGTTGTGATGCACCTTCATCCTGCTCTGGCTCCTTTTAAAGCAGCAGTGCTTCCCCTTTCTAAAAAGCTGTCAGATAAGGCTCTAGAGGTTTATGAGCTTTTAGGTAAGCACTTCAATATAGAATATGATGAAGCGGGCTCTATTGGTAAAAGATATAGAAGACAAGATGAGATAGGTACACCTTTATGTATAACCATAGATTTTGATACTATGGAAGATGGCACCGTAACCGTAAGAGATAGAGATACTATGACACAGATAAGAATGAAGATTGAGGATCTTGTAAGCCATATAAACAAAAGTCTTGAATTTTAGTATTAAGGACTATTGCCTTGAGTATTTTATGGTATAATTTAAGCACTAAAAAAACTAGGAGGTCAGAGTATGTGGCTGGTTTATCTGGCAGTGCTACTGTCATTTTTAATAGGCTCCATTCCAACGGGCTATCTTCTTGTAAAGAAATATCTTAATATAGATATACGTACAAAGGGAAGCGGCAACATAGGATCTACAAATGTAAAAAGAGTAGCAGGTACAAAACTCTCTCTAATTACTCAGGCTATAGATATAGCTAAAGGTGTAGTACCAATGCTAATTGCCAATTTCATATATGTTTTTGGCCATTTATCTGTTGATAAAAGCATGTACCTTTCTGCAGTGGCACTGGCGGCGGTTTTAGGACATAACTATACTCCTTTTCTTCATTTTCATGGGGGTAAAGGGGTTAATACTACCTTAGGAGCTTATATTTTTATAGCACCTATTCCAGTAGCTTTAGGGATATTACTTCATGTTGGACTTAAGAAGGTCTTTCCGGTGGTTGCTGTTAGGTCAATAATCTTAGGGGCTGCTATAGCTGTTTCAGCAGCGGCAATGGGATTACCTTTACCAGTTGTTTATTCCTGTATTGCTGCAGCCATAATAATGGTACTTAGGCATAGAAAGAACATAAAAGAGCTGTTAAGTAAAGAAAAATAAGGATATAGGAAAAAGGCTATAGAGCAACTGCTCTATAGCCTTTTTAGCAAGTGTAAGTGTATATGTGAAGAATTTAAAGTGTAAAAGAGTTTTAGTGTATTAGTTTTAGATTACTTAATAGCTTTTTGATAGAGCTTTTCTACTAAAGGCCAGTTAACAACATTCCAGAAGCTAGTTACATATTCTGGTCTCTTATTCTGGTACTTTAAGTAGTAAGCATGTTCCCATACATCTAAGCCAAGAACTGGAATTAAACCTTCTGATATTGGATTGTTTTGGTTAGGTGTTGACATAACCTCTAGTTCCTTTTCTGGAGTAACTACGAGCCATGCCCAACCGCTTCCAAACCTACCAGCAGCGGCTTTAGCAAAAACATCCTTAAACTTTTCAAAGCTTCCAAATTTATTGTCTATAGCTAAAGCTAGATCTCCAGTGGGAGTTCCTCCAGCATTAGGAGCTAACATTTCCCAGAAAAGACTGTGGTTATAATGACCACCACCATTATTTACAACCTGTAATCTTATATCTTCTGGTAAAGCATCAAGATTAGTAAGAAGTTCCTTAACGGACTTATCTGCATGTTCAGGGTATTTCTCTAAAGCTGCATTTAGGTTATTAACATAAGTTTGATGATGCTTAGTATGATGAATTGTCATAGTTAATCCATCTATATATGGCTCTAATGCATTATAATCATATTGTAATTGTGGTAATTCGTGTTTCATTTTTAAAATCCTCCATTCAATTGGGTATTTGTATTTTAAATTTTCTATAGGTCTAAAATATATACTTTCTAGTTAGAAATCTCTGCTATCACATAACTAGCTTCATCTTTAGTATGTCACAGATGCTATATTTATATTATAGTTTAATTGAAAATAATAATCAATATTAAGTAATAAATAATATATGAAAATGCTGTAAAGATTCTGATATTTTCAAAATATGGGTTTGTAAATTAGTTGAGCAAATCCGTCTATTTAAAGACAAAAATGTATATATTAAGGAATTCGTATTTTTATAAGGCGTTTTACTATATAAAATACTAATATGAAGAAATAATATCTTATATTATTTAAAAGTCATATAAAAACAAAAAAACTAAACTTATAAAATTAAAATGCAGTAATTAATAGTAGAGAAATAAAAGGTGGGATTGATATGTTTATTGATTTAAACCTCAGACTTGAGGGGATAGTAAAAAGGAAAAGAGAATGGGAAAGATTGCAGGGAAAGCTTCAGGCCTTAGAAGAGAAAATTCAAAGAACTAATTTGTTACTCCTTGATTCACAAAAAGCTATGGATAAGGAAAGAGAAGATGTAGAGGAACTAGAAAAAATATCTCCAAGTTCTGTTCTATATACGCTTTTATTTAAGAAGGAAGAAAAGCTTAAAAAAGAGCAAAAGGAGTATGTGGAGGCTAAAATCAAGGTGGCTGAAGCCACTAAAGAACTTCAACAGCTATTGGAAGAGAAGAAGGAAATTCTCCCAATTCTTAATGATCTACAAGGAATAGAGAAGTCCTATGAAGATATAATTGCTGAAAAGGAAGTTTTTATAAAGGAAAACAAGCCTCATGAGTATGAAGGAATTCTAAGGCTTTCAGAGGAGATATCCTTATGTAGATCCAAGATTAAGGAGCTTAAAGAAGCAATTGAAGAAGGAGAGGAAATATGCTATCCTTTAGAGCAGCTTGAAGCTGCCTTAGATAATGCTGAGGACTGGGGAGTTGTAGATATTCTCGGAGGAGGGATGATTTCCACCTATATAAAGCATGAGCATATTGATGAAGTAAGAAGCTATATGGCAGAGATAAAAAACCATTTAGGAAGATTTCAGAGAGAATTAATGGATGTTAATTTTGGTGAATCCCTTGAATTTAATAAGCTAGATAAGTTTGTATCCTTTGCAGACTACTTCTTTGATGGGTTTTTTGTTGATTTTTATGTACAAGCTACCATAGATGAGGCTCAAGAAGATACTATTAAACTAAAAGAAAAGATACAGGAAATTATAAGTTCACTGTATGCCTCTCTCAGAAAGGAAGAGGAAAGATTGGACTCTATCATAAAGCAGAGAATAATGCTTATAGAAGCCTTATAACAAAATATGAAGGTATTTATAAAAACCTGAGAGCTTATTTGCCTCAGGTTTTTATTGTAAATTTTTAAAGGAGCTTATATATCTCTGAATGTTTCAGCAATCCTAGCCAAGGCCTCTTTTAGGGTGGTTCTAGGGCAGGCAATATTAAATCTTTGGAACCTATCCCCAGATTCACCAAACATAAGACCATCATTTAAGGCAACTCCTGCTTCCTCTATAAGCTTATGATTTATTTCTTCTCTAGTAAGATTTAGAGGAGTAAAATCAACCCATACTAAGTATGTACCCTGAGGACGGATGACTTTGATTTTTGGAAGGTTGTCCTTTATATAGTTGATCATAAAGTTAAGATTTTCTTCTAAATAATCTAAAAGCTCTTGAAGCCAGATATCGCCATGATTATAGGCAGCCTTTACTCCTGCAATACTAAAGGGCGTTGGGCCCTGAATATGCATTTTATCCAAATGAGAAAGAAACTTTTCTCTAATATCAGTGTTTTTAATTATGATATTAGAGCATTGAAGGCCAGCAAGATTAAAGGTTTTAGATGGTGCATTGCAGATTATTGATTTATCAGCAAAATTTTCTCCTAAGGAGGCAAAGGGAATGTGCTTATAGCCTTTATATATAAGATCACCATGAATTTCGTCGGAAACCACAAGTATGTTATGTTTAAAACATATATCCCCTAAAGCTCTAAGCTCTTTCTCCGTCCATACCCTTCCTACAGGGTTATGAGGATTACATAAAATTAACATTCTTGTTTTATCATCAATAATGGACTCAAGTCCTTCAAGATCCATTTTATATTCCCCATCTTGATATAGAAGCTGATTATTTAAAGGAACACGGTCATTAGCTAAAATAGCATGTTTAAAGGGGTGATATACAGGCTCCTGGATAATTATTTTATCCTCTTTAGATGTAAGAGCTTGTATAAGCCAGTTCAAAGCAGGCACAACACCAGGGCTATGGACAATCCATTCCCTTGATATATCAAAATTATGCTGCCTTTTATTCCAAGATATAATTGCATTATAATAGTCTTCTCCTGCTTTGCTGTAACCATAAATAGGATGAAGTACTCTTTCCTTAATGGCTTCTGTAACCTCTTTTGGGGCTGGGAAATCCATATCTGCTACCCACAGTGGAATAAGGTCCTTGTCACCATATACATCTAGCAGAGAATCCCACTTTACGCTTTCTGTATTTAGCCTATCAATTATTCTATCAAAGTCAGTAATTTTAATCACCATCCTTATAACTGTTGAAATATTATAAATTAATTATACCTTATATTAAGTGGAATATTAATTATTTGGGTGTTATAATAATTCAAGAACAGGAAAATATTCAAAGATAAGAAGATTTTTCTTGGTTTTTTGGAGGTTTAGTGATGAAAAAGAATTTTGAAGAATTTAAAAGCTTTATAAAAGGAAAAAAGACAGCAGTAGTTGGAATAGGTGTGAGCAACCTTCCCCTAATTAACTTTCTTATAGATCTTGAAGCGAAGGTTACTGCTTTTGATAAAAAGAGTCGAGAAGAACTTGGAGCTGTTTCTGAGGACTTAGAATTAAAGGGTGCAAAGCTTATCCTTGGAGAAGGCTACATGAATAAGCTCACAGGCTTTGAGGTTATATTTAAAAGTCCTTCTATAAGGATAGATAATCCTGTATTACTTTCTGAAAAAGAAAGGGGAGCATATATAACCTCAGAAATTGAGGAGCTCGTACGATATTGCCCTGGCAAGATTTTCGGAATAACCGGAAGCGATGGTAAAACTACTACTACTTCAATAATATATAGACTTTTGAAGGAAGAGGGACATAATACCTGGGTAGGAGGAAACATAGGAACACCACTCTTCACTAGAATTGAAGAAATGAAGCCTGATGATAAGGTCGTTTTAGAGCTATCAAGCTTTCAGCTTATGACAATGAACCTGCCAATAGATGTGGCTGTAATAACCAATATTACACCAAATCACTTAGATATGCATAAGGATATGGAAGAATATATTGATTCAAAGAAAAATATATTTAAATATCAAAAGGAAGATGGAGTTTTAATTCTAAATAGGGAAAATGAAATTACCTATTCTTTTATGAAAGAAGCTAAAGGAAGCTGCAGACTTTTTAGTTCAAAAAGAGAATTAGAGGATGGTGGCAGCTATCATGATGGCTCTTTATATCTTAATAGTAATAAAATCTGCTCAAAAGAAGACATTATAATAAAGGGTATGCACAATATAGAAAATTATCTCGCGGCATTTTTAGCGGTAATGAATGAGGTTTCTCCTAAAACTATGAAGCAAGTGGCAGAAAGCTTCAGAGGAGTTGCCCATAGAAATGAGTTAGTGAGAGAGGTTCATGGGGTAAAATTTTATAATGATTCCATAGGCTCTAGTCCTACTAGAACCCTAGCTACAATTTCAGTATTTTCTAAGCCTGTTATTTTAATTGCTGGAGGCTATGATAAGCACATTCCTTTTGAGCCGCTAGCTGAGAGGGGCTATGATAAAATAAAGTCCTTAGTGTTATTAGGAGATACAAAGAATAAGATAAAAGAGGTTTTTGAAAAAGTTATACAGGATAAAAAGGCGGATATTCCTATATATATGGCAGAAACCTTTCAAGAGGCTGTGACTTATGCTGCAAAAATAGCTGAAGAAGGTGATAGTGTAGTTTTATCACCAGCTTGTGCAAGCTTTGATATGTTTAAGAACTTTGAAATTAGAGGAGAAGCTTTTAGAGAAATAGTTAATTCCTTATGATTATTGATTTTAATGATGTATAATTAAAATAGAGGTGATTTTTTATCACCCCTATTTTTTTAATAGGAATTGGAAGAAAAAGAAGGCAACATAACCAGGTGTATCAATATATAAATAATGAAGAAAGAGTTAAAAAACAATAGTAAAGAGAGAATAAATATCTAAAATAGCTATAATAAAAAAGGGTATATTTAAATAAAAATGTTAAGATAATCTCCGTTGCAGAAACAGCAACGCATTTAAAAGTAAGGATGTAAACAGTCATTAAAAGTTTATTAAAAAATTATTGACAATGAAACTTTTAAATGTTAAGATAATCAAGCGGTGATGATGAGCCGCAATGGTCTTTGAAAATTGAACAGAGAAAAGTATTTAGATAAACACAAACCAGCAATTTTTTTAAGTAATTTTGAGAAGTATCAAACTTTTAAATTGAGAGTTTGATCCTGGCTCAGGACGA
>JAEXZL010000051.1 GCA_023451395.1 Bacillota bacterium
GAGGCCTTTATTTATAGCAGTTGGAGATACTGGTAGAATAGGTGATACCCTTACAGCAGTGGGGAATGTGAGATCCAGATATAATCTGAAACCAGTAAAGGTGCAAAAGTCCTTAGATGAAATAGAGAAAATTGCTGAGAAGTCTAAAGAGGCTCTTTTACATGGGGACATATATTTACTTGGAGAGCTGCTTTATCGCAATCACCAGGAACTTATAGCTCTTGGGGTCAGTGATAATGAGCTTAATAAATTAGTTGAGACAGCAAAGAATAAAGGCGCTTTGGGAGCAAAAATGACAGGAGCAGGCTTAGGAGGCTGTATGATAGCTCTTGCAGAAACTCTGGAGGAAGCAAAGATTATTGCAGAGGAATTAATGAAATCAGGGGCATCCCAAAGCTGGTACTTTTCAACAGAGGAGGATACGCTCTATGTTCTATAGAGGTATAAGGAGGATAAAAAATGAAAGCTACAGCAAGGGCAAATACAAACATTGCATTGATTAAATATTGGGGAAAACGAGATGAGACTTTATTTCTACCTATGAATAGCAGCTTATCTATTACGCTGGATAGTTTTTTTACTACAACAACCGTTGAATTTAGTGAGGAGTATACTAAGGATACCTTTTTTTTAAATGGTGAAAGAGCAGGTGAGGCTGAATCTCATAAGGTTTCCAGCTTTCTTAATCTCATAAGAAAATTAGCAGGAGTAGGATACAATGCTGTGATTACCTCTGAAAACAAGGTACCTACTGCTGCTGGCTTGGCTTCTTCTGCCTCAGGATTTGCAGCATTAGCAGCGGCGGCAGGGAAGGCCTTAGATCTTAAGCTAAATGAAAGGGAATTATCTATATTAGCAAGACAGGGTTCAGGTTCTGCTTGCAGATCTGTTTACGGAGGCTATGTGGAATGGCAAAAAGGGCAGAGAACAGATGGATTAGATTCCTATGGGATGCAGCTTTTATCTGAGAAGGAGTGGGATATTAGTATCCTTTCAGTTCTTGTAGCATCTAAACAAAAGAAGATATCCAGCAGAGAGGGGATGAGGAATACTCTGCAAACCTCACCTTTTTATAATGGCTGGCTTCATACAGTGGAAGAGGATTTGGAAATAGCTAAAAGAGCTATAAGTCTTAGAGATTTTGAAATGCTTGGTAATGTGGTGGAAGAAAATGCTCTAAAACTCCATGCCACCATGCTTGGAGCTAAGCCGCCAATTTTGTACTGGCAAAGTGGAACCATGGAGGTAATGGAACAAATTCAAAACCTCAGGTCATCTGGTATCCCAGCATTTTTTACAATTGATGCAGGTCCAAATGTGAAGGTTCTTTGTTTACCTGAGGACGAAGAAAAGGTATATAAAGCTTTATTAACCCTGCCTAGTGTACAGGAAGTCACTACTTGTCATATAGGTTCAGGAATAAGCTATTTATAGCAAGATATTATTAAATGAAATCTATTAATTAAATTATATTATAGGAGTTAAATATATGGATAATATGAGTTTAGAAGAAAAAAGATCACCTGAAGGTGATAATTTAAATAAGAATATAGAAGTTTGGGAGGATCTTGTTAATATTAAGGATTTAGTTATATCCATTATTGTATGCGGTTCTACTACTTTTTTAGGATACTTTATTGCTCCTAATGAACCACCTAAGCCTTTATTTTTTGGTTTAACCGGTGCCATTATTGGCTTTGTAATTTGTAGCTTTATAATCAAGCCTAAAAGAATATTTGAAGAAGGGAATCAGGAGGATTAAAATGAATATTACTTTGGTCATTCAAATGATTTTTGCAGCGGTTATTGCTGCAATCATGTATACAGTTATTGGAGCTGCTCCTGGTGCAGATGAAACTGCAACCATTGCACCAGTAACATTAGTACTGGTTTTATCAGGTATACAGCCCGCTGTGATTTTATCCTTCTTTATTTCAGCTATTGTGGCTTGTAAATTAATAGATGCAGTTCCTATATCCGTAGCAGGAATTCCTGCTGGTGTCATGTCTACTCCAATGGTAGAGCATGCTATGGTTCTGAAAAAAAATGGATTAACAGATACAAGTATTAGAAAAATTGCTTCTGGTGCTATTATTGGTACCTTTGTTTCCATACCGGTGAGTTTATTTCTTGCCAATGCAATAATTCCCTTTGCTAATACTATCAAGCAGTATGGAGATATTGTATTTTTTATCGGGGCAATATTATTAGCCTTAATGGGTAAAAATAAATGGGTATCCCTTGCATCTATACTTCCCTTTGCATTATTAATTCAAGGACTTCGTTATCTATATTGGGAAATAGGAGCAGTGCCTAAGGATACAAATGTATTTACATCATTTTTCCTAGCTATTACCATAGGACCTGTTATTTTAACACTTTTTGAGCTGCTTAATAAAGAGAAAAGAAACAGCATGAATCGCTATGATAAAAAGATTATTAATTTAAAAAAGGTAGAGGATGTGGGAAGATTTCCTAATCCTTTTAAGATATTAACAAAGAAAGAGCTGGGATATGGAGTACTTTCATCATTAATTGGCTCCGTGACTTTTATTCTAAGTCCTGTGGGGATGACAACCTTCTTTGGTGAACTCTTTGCTGGTGGTACAAAGGATCCTGTGGAGAAGGCATCTCTAGCAGTATCGACCATGGAGTCTTTAGCACAGGCAACCTATGTTTCAGGAACATTAATTCCTCTCATTGCCTTAGGTATTCCGTTATCTCCAGTGGCTTTAGGACCGGCAAATCCATTATTTAACGCAGCGCCAGTGTATACCTTAGAAAACAATATGCACCACCTATTATCACGGGGTGATTTTCTTTGGGCAACGGTTATTGGAGCAGTGATTGCCTCAGCCTTCACATATTTCATTGCAGTGAAGTATTCAAGACAAATTTGTTCCTTTGTTTTTAAAAGAATTCCCCATGAAGCATTATTGGGCTTGTTTCTTAGCCTAGTTTTATTACTGGCATTTATGGATGCTGGACTTATTAATATTGCAGGGGTTCTTTTAATAGGAGTAGTAGCTGGACTGCTTTATCGCTTGGGAGTTAATTACGGTGTTCTTTTTATGATCTTATACTCGGCACCATGGCTTATCAAAACTCTAGGGGCCTAACATAAAAAAGGGGGAAAAACATGACTTACTTAAGCTATTGTGCTAGGGTGCCAGGCAAGCTTATGATTGCAGGAGAGTATGCTGTACTAGAGCCTAAGAAGAAGGCAGTGGTCATTGCTGTAAATCGTTATGTAACTGCATATATAAAACCCAGTAGGAATAATCAGATTTCTCTTCCTCAGTTTGGACTAGAGAACATTACCTGGAAGATGGGTAATGATGGGGTTAGATTTAGTGTATTAGATTGTAGATTAAATTTTATCCAAAATTCCATAGCTGTAGCTGCGAAATTTTTACAAGAGAAATCAATAGTGCTACGACCATTTAAGCTCAAGGTTATAAGTGAACTGGATGATCCTGTAACAGGACAAAAGTATGGACTTGGTTCCAGTGCTGCTGTTGTGGTTTCTATTATTTCCGCTATACTATCTTTACATAGTGATGGGAAAGAGCCACCTACATCTGAAGAAATTTTTAAGCTTTCAGCTATTGTCCACTTAGAGACTCAGGGGAATGGTTCTGGAGCGGATATTGCAGCAGCTGTTTATGGAGGATGGCTTGAGTATTCAGCCTATAGCTGCAAATGGATATTAAAGGAATTGCATCAAGGGGAAAGGCTAACAGAAATCATTGGGAAACAATGGCCAAACCTTTCTATTAGAAGATTAACTGCACCATCCATGCTGCATCTGGCAGTGGGCTGGACAAAAGCAGCAGCAGCAACAGCACCTATGATTAAAAGTATACAGAAATTTCGAGAGAACAATATTGAAGCTTACAGGGAGTTTTTAAGGGAAAGCACAATTTCAGTAGAAAAATTAATAAGAAGTTTTGAGTTTCAGGATTGTACGGAAGCCATAAAGGCTCTTTCCCAAACTCGTAAAGCACTGCTTAAGCTTGGGGAAAGGGCAGGTACAAATATTGAAACATCTAAATTAAAGGTCTTATGCTCTGTTGCTGACAAATTTGGCAGCGGAAAATCCTCAGGAGCTGGTGGAGGAGATTGTGGTATAGCTTTCCTCAAAAATGCAAATGAAAGACAGGATCTGTATAAGGCATGGAAGGCAAGGGGAATTACCCCTTTAGACTTAACTGTCTCAAAAATGGGGGCTTATACCTACAAAGTAACAAATGAAAATTGGAGTAAATTTGAACTAAGCAGTTAGCATGGAAGATAAAAGCCCTAAGTCTTTAGAGTTATTAAGACTTAGGGCTTTTATATTTAAAGAAAAATCAGCGCAATTTAAGAGTTGAAGGTTAATCCTCTTTTACTAGAGCTTTTACAATTTCTCCTATATATATAGTGTGGTAATCTCTATTAGGATACATAAGCTCATCATAATGTATTTGGTCAAATCCCAGAAGGTCAATGTCTGTATGATACATTTTTTTGCATAATAAAACCATTTTTGCTTCTTTAAAATAAGTTGTTCCATTATAGAAAACCGGAGTAAGATTAGCAGCTTTAACTTTATCCATGTCTCTTCCGGACACCCGTCCACAAAGATTCAAAGCTTCTCTATGCTCTTCTCCAAAGAAGTTTAGGGTAAAGACATCCTCTCTATCGATGAATTCCTTAGTATAGCGAGTAGGCCTTACATAAATAGTGGCAGCATTTTTTCCCCAGAAGACTCCAAGTCCTCCCCAGCTGGCTGTCATGGTGTTAAACCCTTCTTTATTTCCAGCGGTAATTAGCATCCATTCATTTCCTATCAGGGTAAAAGGATTAAAGGTCATATCCTTTATATCAATACTTTTAAAGGTCATAATTTAAAAACCTCCTTATATATTAAATAAATTTTATACATCTTTAATTGGATAAAAAGCTCATGAGATTCTTATAGCTTTCTGCAGCATCACTATAGCCCTCTTCATATAACTCTGTGAGCCTTTTTTTATCCTTTTCAATTCTTCTTATACTTACAGGTTTCCTTGGCTGAATAACAAATGCTTGACCTTTTGAAACCTCTTCTTTAACAAAATCTAGTGTGGAATTATAATTTATGTGTCTATTTTCAACAGCACCCACAAGCTTGGGATACTTTTTATATTTTCTTTTTATTATAGGAAGCATGCTGTTAGGAGACTTTCTATACCCATCATGCTGAGTGAGTATAAGCACATTTTTTAAATTCCCATCCTCAATAGATTTATTTAGGGGTATAGAATCAGAAACACCTCCGTCTAAATACTCCTGTCCTCCTATAACAACATTTCGGGCAAGTAATGGAAGTGAGCTAGAGGCCCTGACAGCAATAATATCCTTATGCAAATCCTTAATTTGAATATATTCAGCTTTGCCGCTTTTAATGTTTGTCACTACTACCTTAAAGGATGAAGGACTTTTATCAAAGGCTTCATAATCAAAGGGATGAAGCTTATTTGGAATAGTGTTATATATCATTTCTGCACCAAAAAGGTCCCCAGTAGTTATAAGACTGTAAAGACTGCAATAATTTCTATCCTTCAAATAGTTAACATTGGTTTCAAAGGCGCGCTTTCTTTGCTTGGATAAATAGCTACAGCCGTGGCAGGCTCCTGCTGAAACACCATATAAGGACTTAAATTCTATATCCTTATCTATAAAAAAATCAAGGACTCCTGCAGTATATACCCCTCTCATTCCTCCTCCTTCTAAGATTAGACCGCTTTCATACATCATTTTAATGCCTCCATTTATGCTTATATAAATTAAGATTATATCCTAGGAATATTATATCACTTTTATGCAAAATATAAGCTTATGTACAGAGGTTAATTGGAGTAGTGGAGAATAGATTTATATTTTACATAGATTTTACATTGAAGGTCTTTAGATTTTACACAGACTTTATACAATAAGCTTGTAAAGAAAAGAAGAGATGAAAAGAGGGAAATATATTATGAAAAAGATATTGAGTTTATTATTGTCTTTAGGAGTAATGACATCTGTGCTGGCAGGGTGCTCAGGAGGTTCAGATAATACAGACAAGAAAGCTTTTAACTTAGATGAGGACATAACAGTTATATCCCGTGAAGATGGCTCAGGAACCAGAGGAGCTTTTATAGAACTAATGGGAATTGAGGAAAAAGGTTCTGATGGAACTAAAGTGGACAAAACCACCAAAGAGGCAGATGTTGTGAGCAAGACAGATCTTGTGCTTACAAAGGTTGCTAGTGATGAATATTCAATTGGGTATATATCCTTAGGATCTCTTAAGGATACTGTTAAAGCCTTAAAGGTAAATGGCACTGAGGCTTCAGCAGAGAATATTAAAAATGGAAGCTATAAGGTATCAAGACCCTTTAATATTGCAACAAAAGGCGATGTTTCTGAAGTAACTAAAGACTTTATTGATTTTATACTAAGCAAAGAGGGACAAGAAGTTGTGTCCAATGGCTATATTAAAATAAATGATAATGCTGAAGCTTATGCTGGAAATAAGCCTTCAGGTAAGATTGTTGTAGCTGGTTCTTCATCTGTAAATCCTATAATGGAAAAGCTTAAGGAAGCATATCTTAAGATTAATACAAATGCCACTATAGAAATTCAAGCTAGTGATTCCACTGCAGGGATGACTGGGGCAATAGAAGGAACCTGTGATATTGGAATGGCTAGCAGAGAGCTTAAGGACAGTGAGAAAGCAAGTCTTACAGCAACTCCAATAGCCTTAGATGGAATTGCGGTTATAGTAAACACTAAGAATACCATAGATGATATTACCTCAGAAAATATTAAGAACATTTACATAGGTGAATTTACCACCTGGAGTGATGTTGCAAAATAACCATACTTTTAGATAGAAGCAACAGGCAGTTTAGTACAAAGCTGTCTGCTGCTAATCTGCTTTAGGAGATAAGATATGAAAAAATATAAAGAGCAAATTATGCAGGGTGTATTTCTTTTAGCTGCTATAACCTCAATCTTAGCAGTAGTACTTATATGCGTTTTTCTATTTGCCAGCGGTATTCCCGCCATGGCTAAGATAGGGCTTTTTGATTTTCTTTTAGGAAGAAATTGGGCACCTACAGACATACCGCCTTCCTTTGGTATTTTTCCAATGATTCTTGGAAGTATTTATGTTACTGCAGGAGCTATTATAGTAGGCGTGCCTATTGGGATACTAACAGCTATTTTTATGGCTAGGTTTTGCTCAAGGGGGCTATATAAAATATTGAAGCCTGGTGTAGAGCTTTTAGCTGGAATACCCTCAGTAATTTATGGTTTCTTTGGGGTTGTAGTTATTGTTCCAATAATTAAAGACCTTTTTCCTGGTAACGGCAGCAATATATTAACTGCTTCCATACTCCTTGGGATAATGATACTTCCTACTATTATAAACATTAGTGAGTCCGCTTTAAGAGCAGTACCAGAAAACTATTATGAGGGAGCACTGGCCTTAGGTGCAAGCCATGAAAGAGCAGTGTTTTTTACAGTGTTGCCTGCAGCTAAATCTGGGGTTTTGGCAGCGGTAATTTTAGGAATAGGAAGAGCCATTGGAGAAACCATGGCAGTAATTATGGTAGCGGGAAATCAGCCACGAATGCCTGCTGGTATCTTTAAAGGAGTAAGAACTCTTACAGCAAATATCGTAATGGAGATGAGCTATGCTGCAGATCTTCACAGGGAAGCACTTATAGCTACAGGAGTGGTGCTCTTTGTGTTCATACTTATAATAAATCTCAGTTTTTCAGTGCTTAAGAGGAGGGGTAACCAATGAGTAATAATTTAAAAGGGAGATTGAAGGGTTATAAAAAGAGTCCTCTTTCGTTATTTTTAAAGATTATAGTTTCTCTAGCAGCAATTACAACTTTTTCAGTTTTAGTTTTTTTGGTAATGTACATTTTGATTAAGGGAATACCTTATATAACACCTTCTCTTTTTGCCCTTGAATATAATTCGGAAAATGTATCCTTGTTCCCAGCAATGATAAATACCCTTATTATGACCGCTATGGCACTTGCTATATCTGTACCTATAGGTATTTTTACAGCTATATATCTTGTGGAATATGCTAAAAAAAATAACCCCCTTATAGAGCCTATAAGATTAACGGCAGAAACTCTATCAGGAATACCTTCTATAGTTTACGGATTATTTGGAATGCTATTCTTTGTATACTATCTTCACTGGGGCTATTCCTTATTAGCAGGTACCTTTACTTTAGCAATAATGATATTACCTTTGATTATAAGAACTACAGAGGAGGCATTGTTATCTGTGCCTGACTCTTTTAGAGAAGCAAGCTTTGGCTTAGGAGCTGGTAAGCTTAGGACTATTTTTAAAATTGTTCTTCCTTCTGCGGTTCCGGGAATTTTAGCAGGGGTTATTCTCTCTATAGGCCGTATAGTGGGAGAAACTGCAGCTCTTATATATACTGCAGGAACTGTTGCAGATATGCCAGAGAATATATTTTCATCAACCCGTACTCTATCGGTACACATGTACCTTCTTTCAAGTGAAGGCTTTAATACCAATGAGGCTTATGCCACAGCAGTAGTTCTATTGATAATCGTATTAATAATAAATAGTTTATCAGCAATGGCTGCAAAAAAATTAACAGCGAGGTAATGAAATGGATAAGATAAACATAAAAGATTTAGATTTGTATTATGGTGATTTTAAGGCCTTAAAGGGAATTAACATGAATATTCAAGCCAATAAAATCACTGCATTTATAGGGCCCTCCGGCTGCGGAAAGTCTACCTTATTAAAAACATTAAATAGAATGAATGATTTAGTAGAAGGATGTAAAATCCAGGGTGAAATACTATTAGATAATGAAAACATCTATGGAGATATAGATATTAACAGCTTAAGAAAGAGAGTGGGAATGGTATTTCAAAAGCCTAATCCCTTCCCTATGAGCATCTATGATAATATAGCCTATGGTCCTAGAACTCATGGTATTCACTCTAAGGTTAAGCTGGATGAGATTGTAGAAAAATCCTTAAGAGATGCGGCTATCTGGGATGAGGTTAAGGATAGACTTAAAAATAGTGCGTTAGGACTTTCAGGAGG
>JAEXZL010000011.1 GCA_023451395.1 Bacillota bacterium
TTTAATTATTGTTGGATCCTTCCCTCTAATTTTTAGCAGTATGCCCTTTAAAAGCATAGCGGTGTATATTGAACCTTATAATGACGCTCTTAATTCTCTGAATACTATGACAATGGGCTTTATGAGTTTATTCTTAGCTATAAGCATTGGGGCTGAGCTGGCAAGAGCCTATAAGCTTGAAGTTACCACCGTTAGTATTGTTACAATAGCCAGCTTCCTAGTAGTTGTAGCTCCAGTAGATTTAGCTACTGGTACTATATCCATTGGAAACCTTGGTGCAAAAGGAATGTTTAGTGTATTTTTAGTATCTATTATCGTTGCTGAGGTTATGAGATTCTGCAGAGACAAGAACATAACTATAAAGATGCCTAAGCAGGTTCCAGAAAATATTTCAGCAAGCTTTGCAGCTTTAATCCCTATGACAATTTTACTTGTAATCTTCTGGTTAATCAGTGTAGTACTTAAGTTTAACTTAAATGATGTATTAAGCAGCATTATCAATCCTTTACTAGCAGTTTCAGATACTTGGTATGCAGTATTTATCTGTGGTCTTATACTTGCAGCTCTTTGGTTTGTTGGTATCCACGGTGGTTCCTTTACTGTATGGGGTGTTTTATATCCTTTCTTGGTAGCTAACGTTGCTGCTAATGCTGAACAGTTTGCTGCTAATCAGCCTATGACTCATATCTTCACAGAGCCCTTCGTATTTAACTGGGTAATGGTTGGTGGCGTAGGTATGACACTTCCATTAGTATTTTTCTACTGGAACTCCAAGTCTGTAAGACTTAGAGAAGTAGCAAGAGTTGAGCTTGCTCCAGGATTATTCAACATTAATGAACCTATAATGTTTGGTGTTCCTGTAGTACTTAACCCAATTTTATTAATTCCATTTATAACTACTACTTTATTTGGTTCTATGTATGGCTACATACTTACTAAGATTGGATGGATTTCTACAACATTTGTACAAACTCCTTGGTCTATACCTCCTTTTGTTGGTCCTTATCTATCAACTGGTGGAGATTGGAGAGCTGTTATTGCTCAAGCAATACTCCTTGTAATAGTAGCTATTATCTGGTATCCATTTGCAAAGCTTTGGGAAAAGAGATGTATAGAAGAAGAAACAGGAGTAGTTTCCGAATAATACAGTTTCATTATTAACTTTGTTTATTTAGATGCTTGTGTGAGTTTATAAAAATTTGTACAAGCATCTATCTGATTTATAGATTTAAAGATAGAAAGGAGATATTTATATGAGCCAAGTAAAAATTATAATACTGTGTGCAGCAGGTATGTCATCTAGTTTAATAGTAAACAGCATGAGGGAAGCAGCAGAAAAGCAAGGAATTGATATAGACGTTCATTGTCAGCCAAGCTTAAACTTCAAGGATGGTAATTACAACGATGTGGATGTAGTGCTTCTAGCTCCTCAAGTTCGTGGACAAGCTGCAGATATTAAAGCTTATCTTGCAGGATATGATGTTGCTGTAGCTGATATAGGCATGTACGAATATGGTCTCGTTAAGGGAGATTTAATATTGAAACAGGCTTTATCACTGGCTAAGAAATAACTCCTGTCTATTAAGCTCTTAAATCTTGTCTAAAAAATTACTTTAAGAAAGGTAGATTATATATGAAGAATGCTTTTTTAGAAGAGGCTATCTATGAAGGTAAATACCTAAGAGAATGCCTAGATAATTATTTTAGGGGAGAGGTTCCCGGACTTCTTAAAATTAAAGAAATGGCAGAGACAGGAAAGATAAAAAAGGTTCTCTTAGCTGGTATGGGAAGTTCTTATTATGCAACTAACTGTGTGGTAAGCTATCTTACACAAAAGGGTATTCCTTCCCTTGTTTTAAATGGCTTTGAGGCAGCAAGATACCAATGGGAACAGGTTACAGAGGGAACCTTAGTAGTAGGGATATCCCAGTCTGGTAAATCATGGGAACTAGCAGAGCTTATAGAAAAGGTTCATGACCACGCCACCGTCGTTGGCATAGTAAATAAAGCAGACAGTAGACTAGAAAGCCTTAGCGATATTAAATTACCTTTATTTGCTGGAGATGAAGTTTTCTTTGCTAACAGAAGCTTTCTTAATTCTTTGGCAGTTTTAAATATCATGGCTCACACCATTGCCCAGGATGATATGGAAGCTCTAAAGAAAGAAATGTATCTTTTAACTGATTGGGTGGACAACTATATTGAAAATCATGAAGCTTTAACCCTTCCTTTATATGAAATGGCAAAGAATGCTGATATGTACGACTTTTTAGGTGATGGTCCTTCCATGGCAGCAGCTTATCAAGGGGGTATCATTTTTAGAGAAGGCCCTGCTGCTAAAACAGCTTCTATAATGCTTGCAGATTATGCTCATGACTGGATTCTCTCAGTTAATGAAAGCTATACAGAAATCTTATGTGTTCCTGACTTTACCGCTGAAGTAGAGGTTAGGATGTATAACAGAATCCTTGAAAATGGAGGAAAAGCAATATTAATTACTTCAAATGAAGAGGTACAGGAAAACTCAAAGACTGCCATCTTAAGACATCCAAAGTTTAAAGAAAGCTTGGCTCCTATGGCCCAGATAGTATGCATGAATTTCTTACTGGCATATATCTTGGGAGATGGCTGGCATAGATAAAATTTTATGAAGACAGAGGGTGAAAATATGATTGATGAAAATAAACTGGATTCAAAATTTGTTGAATCCACCTGCATGGAGATAATATGCAATGCTGGTGAAGGAAGAGCTCATGTTTATGAAGCCTTAGAGCACTGCTTAAAGGAAGAATATGAGAGTGCCTTAGAGTCATTAAATGAAGCGGAAACCTATCTTCAGCAAGCTCACAATGCTCAATTCTCAAAGCTTATGAAATCTCAGCTGGATGGCAAGGATCTTCCCTTCAATATAATTATACTTCACGCTATGGATCTGCTTATGGTTGCAACAGCGGAAAGAGATATGCTAAAGCGCATTATAATGTCAAAGATTAGTGGAGGTAATAAATAATGATAATTGATATTCATAACATTATAGGCCATCACAAATATAAGGATTTTGTATCTGCTGAAAGTCTTATTGAACAAATGGATAGTGCCGGTGTTGATAAAGCTGTAGTTTTCTGTTATGCAGAAAGCCTTGATAATGCTTATATAGAAGAAGCCATGAAAAAATATCCTGATAGGCTAATAGGTCTATACACTGTTAACCCCTGGATGGATAATGCTGTAGAGGATTTAGAGGATGCATTAACAAATCGCGGCTTTAAAGGCTTAAGACTTGATCCTGTTAGACATGGCTATGCCCTTAACGAGCATGAAATTGTATATCCTCTCATGAAGGTCTGTGAAAAGTATGATGTTCCAGTATGGTGCTATGGAGCAGCAGAGGTATTTTCAACACCCATACTTTTTGAACCCATGGCTGTAGAATTCCCTACAGTTAACATAATACTTGGTGTTATGGGCTTTACCTATGACGCATCCAGCGCAGCTGGTGTTGCAGAAAGATGTAAGAATATATACTTAGATACTTCAGGCTGTATGACCTCAAATGTACAAAGAGCTTTAAAAAGTGCCGGTCCAAGAAATACCGTTATGGGTACCGCCACTCCTGAATGGGGTTATTTTGATCTTGAAATCAAAAAAATTAAAGACTCCACCAAGGATGAAGAAGCCGTTAATTTGATGCTGGGTGGAAATGCAGCAAGAATATTTAAGATAGAAGGGTAGGTAACTGTTATGATAATAGATATGTTATCCCATATTGGAAAGCGTAAAGGCAGCATCTGTTATGTGGAAGAAGTATTAGAAATGATGGAAAACTCCGGAGTAGATAAAGGTATGATCTGCTCACAGTTAGAAACTATAGACAATGAATATATCTATGATTGCTGTAACAAATACCCTGACAAGGTTTTTGGATTTTCAGTAATCAACCCTTGGGATATTGATGGAGAAGAAGAACTGGAAAAATGCTTTAAAGATTATAATTTTTATGGTGTAAAGCTAAATGCAATAAGATTTGGATATTCAGCAGATAGACATGGTGTTCTTGACCCCTTCTTTGACTTATGTAAAAGCTATAAGAAAATGGCTGTGGTACATAATATGTCCGACCTTTTCTCCATACCTGAAAAATGGGGAGAAATGGCAAAGACTTATCCAGAGGTTCCAATATTACTGTATCATATGGGCGTTCCTATGATGACCTCCAGTGCAATTGAGTTAGCAAAAAAGTATGACAACATTTATCTTGGAAGTGCTTGTTCCTTTGCACCAGCCTTAAAAAAGGCTTATGATACCGTAGGAGCTGAAAAAATCATGCTTGCCACAGATGCCCCCTTTGTTTCTATGGCTCAAGAGATTGATAAGCTAAAATATATAATTAAAAATGAAGCTGATTTAGACAAAGTTCTAGGTGGAAATGCAGCGAGGGTTCTTGGTTTATAAGAGCTTTTAAAGAAAGGATGTACTAGCTGTATATCCTTTCTTTATCTAATTATAGGTAATAAGATTGGAGTGATATATTTGATTATTGATTTTCATAACCACATTGGTAGAAAAAAAGGTGTTTCCTTCACTTCAGAGGAGCTTATTGAAAAAATGGATGCTGCTGGGATAGACAAGGCTGTAGTCTTCAGCTTCCCTGAAAATATAGACAATGAATATATAGCTGAGGAAGTAAAAAAGTATCCTGACAGATTAATTGGTTTCGCAGCAATAAATCCCTGGAAAGAAGATTCTGAAGAAGAGCTTGAATACTGTATAACAACTTTAGGCCTAAAAGGATTAAAGCTTCATTCCTTAAAGCATGGTTTTGCTTTTGACAACCACTATATACTTGACCCTCTTTTTAAGATAGCAGAAAAGCACAATATTCCAGTTATCGCCTATGGTGCTGCCAATGTTCTTAGCAGCCCTAACATGTTCGAAGAGATGGCCAGAACCTTTCCTAAGGTTAACCTTATTATGGCTCACAGCGGTCAAATGTATGAAGCTAAAGCAGGCATTAGTGCATCAGCGAGAAATGCAAATCTATATTTAGAAACCTCCTCAGTTTTCTCAGTAAATATAAAAAAGCAGCTCAGTGATACTGGCTACAAAAAAATACTTATGGGTACAGATATGCCTTTAGGTGATTATGAGCTAGAAATTAAAAAGATTAAAGGAGAAACTGAAGATCCAATAGCATTAGAAGCAATTTTAGGCGGTAATGCCTTGAGACTCTTAGGAGGTGAAAAATAAATGATTATTGATTCCCATAACCATTTAGGCTTTAGAAAAGGTGAAAGCTTTCCTATAGAAACCCTTATAGAATGGCTTGATAAGGCAGGTGTGGATGGCTGCGTTGTAACTACCCACCCAGAATCTATAGATAATGATTATGTAGCAATGGCTCAAAATAAGTATTCTAATAGAATTTTCGGCTATGCGGTAGTTAATCCCTGGCTATATTCTGCAGAGGAAGAGCTAGAAAGATGTTTTAGAGACCTTCACTTTTATGGGCTAAAGCTAAATACTCTGAGACATGGATATGCATTAGATAGACATCAAATAGTAGACCCTATCTTTGAGATATGCGATAAATATAAAAAGCCTGTTCTCTGTCATGGAGAGTCAGATATATTTAATCTCCCAGGTAAATTTGAAGAAATGGCTAGAACCTTTCCTAATGTAAATATAATCCTAGCTCATATTGGACAGCCAGATGCTATTGAAAGTGCCATAAGAGCTGCCAACAGATACGATAATATTTATGTGGATACTGCTGGAGTTAGCCTAAACACCTTAAAAATGGCCATAGCAGGCATGGATCCTCATAAAATCTTAATGGGAACTGATGCTTCCTGGGGAAAATTCGAGCTATCTATCGACTTGGTAAAAAGGGCTACAGAGGATGAAGAAATCAGAAAGCTTATTATGGGTGAAAATATAATAAGGCTCTTAGATTTAAAATTATAGAAATACAAAATAAGACCACAGGCACATTACAAAAATAAAATAGTTGAAAGGATCTTTATATTCCTTTCAACTATTTTTATTATCAATATTTGGATTTTAAATGCTGCTTCCCCATAATCTACAACATTAATCCTCCATATTTCTATTAACAATCAAATCTCTTCCAGAGATTCCTGGCTCTGTCATTTGAACTGGATCCATAATTTGATCGAGCTCCCTCTCCGTAAGTAGCTTCTCCTTCAATATCAAAGTGCGAACAGACTCCCCGCTCTTCATAGCTTTCTTCGCAATATCTGCTGCCTTCTGATATCCTACATGAGGGCAAATTGCAGTAATTATTCCTACACTGTTCTCCACCAGGTAGCGACATCTGTTCTCATTAGCTGTAATTCCTGTTATGCAATTGTCCACAAAGGTCTGTACCGCATAAGCTAGGGTATCAATAGACTGGAACATACAGTAAAATATAATTGGTTCAAAAGCATTTAGCTCCAGTTGTCCTGCTTCCACCGCCATGGTGATTGTTAAATCATTTCCGATGATATTAAAAGCTACCTGGTTCACTACCTCTGGAATTACAGGGTTAACCTTCCCTGGCATGATGGAAGAACCGTTCTGCTTTGCTGGAAGATTTATCTCGTTGAATCCCGCCCTAGGTCCTGAAGACAGAAGTCTGAGGTCATTAGCAATCTTGGACAAAGTCACAGCACATGCCTTTATGGCCCCTGATACAGCTACGAAGGAATCTAAATTCTGAGTGGCATCAATCAAATCAAACGCCTGTACGAACTCTATACCAGATACCTCCTTCAGGTTTGGCACAATTCGCTTCAGATAAGTCTCATCTGCGTTTATACCAGTTCCAACAGCAGTTCCTCCCATATTCAATGTACGCATCTCATCCATTGCCTTATCCATACGATTAATATCTCGAAGAATGGCTACAGAGTAGGCTCCAAATTCCTGCCCTAGACGAATGGGCACAGCATCCTGCATTTGTGTACGCCCCATCTTAATGATATGGTCAAATTCCTCTGCCTTATCACAGAGAGCTTTGTGAAGGCGCAAAAGTTCTTTTTTTAGGTTTTTCAGCAAACGAAGTGATGTCATCTTTCCAGCAGTAGGAATCACATCATTGGTGGACTGACCACAGTTCACATGATCGTTTGGGTTTACTATTGTGTAATCCCCCTTTTGCCCTCCCATAATCTCGATAGCACGATTTGCTAACACCTCATTTGCATTCATATTCAGTGATGTTCCCGCACCCCCTTGAATGGGATCCACAATAAAATACTCATGTAATTTCCCCTTTAGGATTTCATCACAGGCTTGTACAATAGCCTTCTCACGTTTTTTGTCCAGCAGGCCAACTTCATAGTTTGTGATAGCTGCTGCTTTTTTAATATATGCAAGGCTATTGATAATCTCAGGATGCATGGTCAATCCTGTTATATGAAAGTTCTCCGCTGCTCTCAGCGACTGAACACCATAATACACATTCTCCGGAACATCCTTCACTCCTATAGAGTCTTTCTCCACACGATAATCTATTTTCTCACTCATCTGATGATTCCCCCATTCTTCTCACAGTCTCAAATTATACCTAAGATAAATTTATTATAAAAAAGTAAAGGAAGCTAACAGGATAGCCTCCTTTACTTTTTAGTATATTTTTATGCTATGTCTACCCTTATCCCTAGTCTTATTAATAACTCCTTATCTTCCTCGGTAATCCTGCTGTCTGTAATAATAGTATGTAATTCATTTATGCCAGCAAAGGTCACAAAGGCTGTCTTATTAAATTTAGTGTAATCTGCTAAACAGATTATTTCTTGGGCACTTCGGCACATAATCCTCTTAACTTCTGCTTCTGCAGAAGAAAAGGTCATAAGTCCCTGGTCAAAGCTTATAGAGCTGGTACCTAAGAAAAGTTTATTTGCATTGTATTGCTTAAGCATTCTTTCAGCATCTGGCCCTATCATAGTTAAGGTTCCATCTCGCTTCAGCCTACCTCCAGTGATATATAAGGTAATATTATCACTATCAAGAAATTCATTTACTATAAGAGGATCATTAGTTATTACAATTATTTTTTTATTCTTAATAAGCTTAGCTAAAGCAAGTGTTGTGGTTCCAGTATCTAATATTATTATATCCCCATCCTCCACATACTTTTCTGCTGCCTCTGCAATCCTATTCTTTTCTTCCGTGTGCTTCTGTCTCCTTTCCTTTATAGGAAAGATGCTGTTACTGTTAACTTTTAAAACTGCACCACCATGAACTCTTTCTAAGATACCCATCTTCTCCATCTTAATAAGGTCCTGTCTTATAGTTTTTTCCGAAACACCTAGTTCCTTGCTTAAGGTTTTAACGTCAACACTTCCGTATTTTTCTAACTTATCTGATATCTCCTGCATTCTCCTAACTAACATTTTGTATCCTCCATTAAATCTTCAGCATTATTACCAATTTACCCATTCTCACACCATAATTTCAAAATAATAGCTAACTACTAGCTATTATTATACTAAAAGGTACAATAGATTATATATATTTTTTATAGTTTATTTTTAAAAAATTAACTCATCTTCCTATTACGACCTCTAAGCCAGTTAAGGCTTCCAAAGTTTTTTTAATATCCTCCATTCTCTTAGAGTCTGGTGTCTTTATAGCACTAAGGGAGTAATTTTTATCTAATAAAGTATATTTATTTACCCCATAGCTATGGTAAGGCAATATTCCAAGACTAGTAATTTTCTTTAAGCCTCTCAGATAATTTCCCATAGCAGCAAGCTCTTCTTCATCATCATTAATACCAGGAATTATTGGAATTCTCACTATTACATTATCTCTAATTTCTGTAAGCCTTTCTAGATTTCCTAATATTAAATTATTATCCTTACCAGTATATTTTTTATGCTTATCACTATTAAGAAGCTTTAAATCAAAATATACCATATCCACTAATTCTACTACTGGGATAAAGTCCTCCCATTGTGCATATCCTGAGGTTTCTATAAGGGTATGCACTCCAGCATTTCTTGCCTCTTTTATAATTGCCTTAGAAAATTCCTTCTGCATCACTGGCTCTCCTCCAGAAAGAGTTATGCCCCCCTTAGATCTTCTATAAAACTTTTTATCCTTTGAAACCTCCTTCATGACCTCCTCTACCGTCATGTCTTTGCCGTATAAGGTCATAGCACCTGAAGGACAGCTTTCAACACATAGCCCACAGCCTCTGCAACGGCTCCTATCTATAGAAATACCCGTGCCCATTATCTCTGAGTCAGGATTATCTATAAATCTACTCACATCATAGGGAGCATTATTAGGACATATACCTATACAGCTTCCGCAGCTTTTGCATAACTCCTTATTAATAGCTATCTCTTTTTTATAGCTCTGGGATTCGGGATTAGAGCACCATTTACACCTTAGAGGACATCCCTTTAAAAATACTACTGTTCTTATACCAGGACCATCTTGAGTGCAATATCTTTGAATATTAAAAATTCTCCCCTTAAGCATTGCTATCACTCCTATATTTGTTGAAACTCTGTCCTTCCTATAACATCCTCCTGAACCTCTCTGCTAAGCTCCACAAAGTAAGCACTAAAGCCGCTAACCCTTACTAAAAGATTTTTATATCTCTCCGGATGTGCTTGGGCATCCCTAAGGGTTTCTGCAGAGACTACATTAAACTGAATATGCAGCCCACTTAAATCAAGCATGTAGGCTCTTACAAAATCTCCAAACTTTTTTCTTTTATACTGATCATTTAAAGCATCAGGAACAAATTTTTGATTTAATATAGCTCCCTCCACAGCTCTCACAAGATCTAAGTGTGCCACAGAATTCATTACCGCTGTAGGGCCATTACAATCGTATTTGTGACTGGGAGAAACTCCATCAGCAAAGGCTTCAAAGGCAAGTCTTCCATCAGGAGTAGGCCCCGTTCTTCCTCCATAGGAAACACTTTTAGTTACTGTTACATATCCTAAGGTTACCTTGGAATCTCCATCCCCTCTAAATTCATCAGCAGTATCATATAAAAGCTCAGCAATTCTATTTGCAAGCTTATCTACCTCTTCTATATCATTACCGTATTTAGGAAGCTTTCTAATTTTCATAAGCAGCTGCTTATTCTCCTGATAATTTGTCCTTAAGGCCTCCATTAATTCCTCAAAGGTAACACTCTTTTCTTCAAAAATTAGCTTTTTTATTGTATAAATGGAATCTACAAGGTTTGCCATTCCTGTTAAGGTAAAGCTGCTCCAATTATATCTTGTACCTCCATTGCTAAAATCTCTTCCCCTCGCTATGCAATCAGGATATATTGTAGATAGATATATATGAGGCATCTCTTCCCGTAAAGCCTTATGAGTTACATCCCTTTGAATTCCCACAAGGGTACCCATTACATATTGAAGCTCCCTCTTGAAGGCTTCCCAAAAATCCTCAAAGGCTTTAAAGCTCGAAGCTGGTCCCACAGCCTTACCTACAGCTACATTTTTTACTGGATCAATTCCATTGTTAAGGGTTAATTCAAGTATTTTAGGAAGATTTAAATGTCCTCCCTTATGTCTTCCCCAGCCACCTACCACTGCTGGCTCTACGCAGCCGATTATTCCATAATCTCTGGCCTCCTTTAGAGGTATTCCTACAGATAAAAGGGAAGTAATTATGGTATCATCACTTACAAATTGAGGCTTACCCCCTCCTGTAGTCAGCACCTCTGCTGCCTTTTCCAATAGGTCATCAGGAGTATTTTTATTAACCCTTAAGGAAAACTGCGGTTCCTTCAATCCAAGCTTTCCCTGTGCCTCTAAGCACATATAAGAGAGATCGTTGGTAGCATCATTTCCCCACTTGTCCTGACCGCCGATAGTAATATTTTGGTTCATTATATAACCTGACCAAAGCTTTGCTGCAGCAGTAATTCTAAATTTCAAAAGATGATTTGTCTTAATCCAAAAGCAGTCTAAAAGCTCCTGAAGCTCCTCTCTACTTTTACCCTTCTCAAGGCTTTTCTTATAATAAGGGTACATATATTGATCAAATCTGCCAAAGGAAACTCCTGTACCATCTGATTCAATCTGAATTATTAAATGGGTTAGCCACAAAGACTGTAATGCTTCATAAAAATCTTCTGCAGGATAAGCTGGTACCTTAGCGCAAATTCTGGATATATTTAAGAGCTCCTCTTTTCTTCTTGGGTTAATCTCCTTTTCTGCTAATTCCTTTGCAAGGGCAGAATACCTTAAGGCATAATCCATAGCTCCTTCACAAACGATGGCAACTCCTCTCCAGAATACTTGATTTTCTTTAGTTCCTTCACCCTTCTGAAGCTTTTCTTCTGCCTCTTCTTTAATTTTCATAAAGCCCTTATTAAGGATCATATTATAATCTGCAAGGCTATGGCCATATCCAACATCCTTTTGTATAAAAAATACCCCTGAATCTAAAAGCTTTTTCTCCTCTTCCTTAAGCTCTGAGGTTATTTTTTCTGAAACAGTCTTTCCCCTCCATTTATCAATAAGTCCTCTAAGCTGCTCCTTACTTTCTTCCGTTATATAAAATTTATCCTGAGGTCTTTTATCTAAGCCATCAATTTCTGCTTCTAACTGTGCTGGCCCGTTTTCCGGTAAAAACACCTGAGCTACATTGAGGGTATCACTGGCTAGTCCTACAATAAGCTCCTCCTCTAAAATATTAATAGGAAGCTCCCTAAGGACATCTCTTAATACCTTTGCTCTTAAGAGTATTTTGTTTTCATCATTATATTTATCATAAGCTCTGGAGGCTATAACACTTCTTTCAACCCTAAGTTCAGGCATGGTGTTTAAAATATCATCCTTAAGCTTTTTAAGTCTTAAGCTTACTTTTTCCATTCCACATTCCTCCCACTATGAAATTTATATGTTAAATATGCACATATGACTTTAATTTATAATTCTTATCACTTTATAAAGAAAGAAGCCTCTTAGCATTACCGCTTAAAATAAGTTCTCTAGCTATCTTATCCTTTACCACATAATTGATGGTTCTAAGCTCTTGTTCTATGGAGCCATAAAGACCATCAGAAGCAAAGAGAAGCTTTTCAGGTCCAAGCTCTTCAAGGGCCCTTGCAACATGTCTTGGAAAGGCTCCTGCCGTTATTAAATATAAATTCTTTGTTCTTTTAGCACAGCGTATTGCTGAATCTACCATATTAGGTGCCCCTATATGAGACATTATTATAGGTACCTCTGGGAAAGTCCTTGCAATTTCCTCCCACTTATTAGGGATAGAAAAGAGATCAGACATGCAATGAGCTATCACTATGCCTTTATACTTTGCGGTTATCTCAAGTAATGGATCAATAAGAGAATGTCTTTCTGCAGAAACTCCAAACCTTAAGCAGTTAAGCTTGATTCCTCTAAAACCATAGTACATATAGCATCTTTCTACTTCCTCTTCTGCATTAAGACTCCAGGGATTAGCCATTCCTATCCCTATTAGCCTGTGAGGGTATTGCAAAACAGAAGCGTAGGTGGCTAGGTTATCTATGCATTCCGTTTGGGTTATAGCTACAGATCTCTCTACCCCATAATCATCCATAACCTCTAAGAGTCTTTCTGTAGAGCAATCATATTCATTGCCTTTTCTAATTCCTATATTAGTTAGCATATCAATAATCATTCTTTACTCCTCCTAAGACTTAATTCCAAATAACCTTTGAGAGTTCTCTCCCAATATCTTATTGCACTCCTTTTCATCTGTCACAAGTGCCTTTACCTTTTCAATTTCTAATTTGAAGTAACTAGCCTCGGGAGTTCCAGAACCTAATAGTACTTTATCTGCACCAGCAGTATTTATAGCCCTTTTTAAATTTTGCCCCATAGCACCAGTCATGTCTAAATATACATTTTCATACCTTTTAGCCACATTAACTGCAGAAGAGCTCTCATAGCTAAAACCCATATATCCAATTATTAAAGGAACCTCCGGAAAAGCTTCAGCCATTTCCTGAAATAATATAGGAGAGGAATAAACATCAGCAGTGCCATAAGCCCATACTGGAGCCTTCTCTTCCCTGCATATTTTAAATAGCGGATCTAAAAGCTCTAAATAATCCATAGGAAATCCATGTCTTAAAGGGTCAAGTCTTAGCCCTTTAAAACCCATATCAAAGCCTCTCTTAAGCTTCTCATCTCCATCTATGTCCCAGGGATTAATAGTTATGAGTCCGATAAGCCTATCTGGGTACTTATTTACAGCAGAAAGTACATAGTCATTATCATTTAATTCCGAAAAGCAAAATACTCCTGCCATATCCACCTTTGCTTCATCCATTTCCCTTATAAGACTCTCGGCACTTCTTTCTTCCCTAAGCCTCCTTCTTCCTATAGAATTATTTATGTCAATTATCACAATATCCTCCCCTTCCCTGTGATTAATATTTTTCTATAATAAAGCTTAGCCCAGCAGAAAAAAATACTGCTGAGCTATTGCTGCTGCAAAATCCCCCCTTGCAGCAGCTTTAAATATTATTTAACTAATTCTCTTATGGTTCTTATAATATCCTCAGAGCTTGGATAAAAAGCATCCTCACAATTTGGTGCAAAAGGTATTATCATATCTGGAGCCGCAACCCTCTTAACAGGACTCTTTAGATATTGAAATCCCTTTTCGCTAACTACAGCACTGACCTCTGCTCCAAAGCCTCCAGTTAAAGAAGCCTCATGAACAGTTACAAGCCTTCCTGTCTTCTTAACAGAAGAAAGTATAAGCTCCTCATCTAAGGGTTTAAGAGTTCTTGGATCTATAATTTCAGCCTCTATGCCTTCCTTAGCTAGGACTTCCGCAGCTTCTAAGGCCTTATGCACCATCCAGCCTGTGGCAACAACAGTGACATCCTTACCTTCTCTTTTTACATCTCCTTTTCCTATAGGCACTACATAATCACCTTCAGGAACTTCTCCTTTTAAAGTTTTATATAAGTACTTTTGTTCAAAGAAGAGTACTGGGTTATTGCTTCTTATAGCTGATTTCATCATTCCCTTAGCATCATAGGGTGTAGAAGGCATCATTATGGTTAGACCAGGAGAATTTAAAAATGCAGCCTCTGGGCTTTGAGAATGATTAAAGGAATATCTACCTCCACCGCCATAGGCAGTCCTTATAACCATAGGTACCTTAGTATCCTTGCCCAATATGTATCTCATCTTTGGAGCCTGATTTATAATCTGATCAGCACATACAAAAAGGAAATCTCCATACATAATCTCTGCTACTGGCCTAAAGCCCATCATTGCTGCTCCCACAGAGGACCCTAAAATGGCTATTTCTGAAATAGGAGTGTTCATTACCCTATCTTGTCCAAACTCCTCATAAAGGCCAGCTGTAACACCATAGCAACCGCCATACTGAGCAATATCCTCACCAATTAAATAAACGGAATCATCCCTTTTTAATTCTTCTCTAAGAGCTTCCTTAATAGCCTCTAAATATGTTAATTCTGCCATGATTATTCCTCCTCATAAAGCATAGTTTTCATATCTAAGGTCTTTTCTATGCTTGGATATTCACATTCTTCAGAGATTCTAACTGCATCTGCTATTTCCTTCTCCACAGACTCCTTAATAGCCTTTGTAGAAGCTTCATCTAGGACACCTATAGCGTTAAGGTACCTCTCAAACTTCTCTATGCTGTCATCTTGACGCCAACGAATCCTTTCTTCTTCGGTTCTATAAACATTCTTATCATTGCCAGAATGGCCTGACCACCTGTAAGCTCTTACCTCTACAAGAGAAGGCCCTTCACCCCTTCTAGCCCTTTCCACTGCATTATTAACCGTCTCATAGGTTTCCAAAACATCATTACCGTTAGCTACATATCCAGGGAAACCGTAGGCCTTAGCCCTATCAGCAACAACATCAAGCTTGATTATATCCTTAGTAGGTGTTGACCAGGCATAATGATTATTTACAATAACAAATACTATAGGAAGATTAAATACAGAAGCAAAGTTCATTGCTTCATGAATGGCTCCTTCATTGCTGCATCCATCTCCTATAATATTAACTACAACACTGTCATTACCTTTCTTTTTATTAGCTAAAGCCACGCCGTTAGCTATGGCTGTAGCTGCTCCCAATATTGGGTTTGGTGGAAGAATTCTTCTATGTAAATCTCCAAAATGCATAAGTCTGGTTCTTCCCTGAGTAGAGCCGCAATCCTTTGCAAATAGCATACCCATAACCTCGAGAGTTGACATTCCTCCTGCAAGCATAGCACCTAAATCCCTATAAGAAGGGGATATGTAATCCTGCTCTGATAAAGCCATAGTAATGCCTACAGATGCACCCTCCTCACCAACTCCTGTATGCACACTTCCTAAGATTCTCTTTTCCTTGTTAAGTACCTCAGCTGTTTCATCGAACCTACGTGTTAAATACATGAATTTATACATTTTCACAAGCTTTTCCTTAGGAATATTCATCATTAACCTCCATAATCACTTATTATATATCTCCCCTTTTCCCGGGCATGGGAGAATATATCCTATATATTAATAATAGCACCAATAACGTACATTTTCAAACCTAAAACGGAAATTTATAAACAAATTTTATAATCTTTATTATTTTCAGAATAATAGTTGTTTGGAAATACTAACAGTGTTTTATTTTGTAGAATAAACAAGTATTAACTAAAATATTGGACCAATTACACTAAAGGAGAATATATTATATTAGCCTAAATAATATTATTAAAATAGGAGGCTAAAAAGTTATGGCAAAAAGACTTTTTTATAGTTTATATGCTACAGATGGATTTATAGATTTGCCAACTGACCCCACAGGATGCTTACCTCGTCGAAGTGTGTATGTTTTTGGGTTTGTAGGTGGTTTGTGGAAGGTTCAAGATAAAAATACTGGTAGATGCACAATTACTGATCCAAGCTTAGATCCTTCAAATATAGAAGCTCGAGATAGTTTAAGAGGAACAGCTGTAATTCCATCACCATTAATCAAAATGGATATGGATGATGAGCTGTTTATAACGCTAACTAATTTGGGCTTATTAAGAGCTGCAGTTCCAATTTTAGACGTTCATACCATTCATATCCACGGTGGTCACGTGGCAACTCAGCTGGATGGTGTACCTGAAACCTCCTTTGGTGTGCCTGTAACACCTATAGGTGCACCTTCAATCAGTGTAACCTATTACTTCAGACCTGAATCCCCAGGAAGCTACTTCTACCACTGTCACCAGGAGGCTGCTGAACATGTGCAGATGGGTATGTATGGCGGATTAATAGTATATCCTGCAGCAAGGGATGTTTGTAGGTTTATTGATGAGAGGGGAATAACTAATAGAAATTTTGCTAACGAAGATTGTTCCAGCTTCTTCGATAAAGAATATGTAATACTGTTATCAGATATAGACTCTACTTGGCACGATGCTGTTCAAAACCAAACTGACTTTAACCCTGTAAACTTTAAACCTGATTGGTGGCTTGTAAATGGACGTTCCTTCCCTGATACACTTTTACCTTCCGGTGTTCCTGTAGGCGGAGGAGCTTATGAAATTCCTGCAGGGTATGATTCCTACGTTCATATTAAAAATGAGCAAAAATTTCTCCTTCGGCTTATTAATATGGGTTATCAGCCTGTTCCATGGCATACTCACGGGTGGCATGGACAAATAATTAATAAGGATGCTAATCCAGTTCATCATGAGGAAATGGTCTTCACCCAATTGGTCGGATCTGGAGAAAGCTACGATCTCTTATTCTTTGCTGAGGATAAGAGGCCGATTTATGCTGATTATGTTTTTTGTGGTAAAGGAGGCTTCCAATCATTACTGACCCAAGTGGATAATGCCACAGCAGAATCTAAAGCATTAGGTACTTTTATGCCTGGCTTTGGAGATTCAGATACCTTATGGGCTAACACTCCAAAAGAAGGTGGAACCACACTGTGTCCTTTCCCTGGCAACTTCCAAGTGAACAACTATGGCACAAATGATAATTTCTTCTTCCCTCAATTCTATATTGCTCATAACCATGATGATTATAAAGCTACTAATAATGGTGTATATCCAGGAGGGCAATTGATATTTATTCAAACTGACTTGCAAAGGGAGAGACCTCATCCTCCTTGCGATCCAGAGCCCACTCCTAAATGCAAATAAATTGCTTTTTTATTGTGTATGTCTTAGAAATTCAAAGATAATTATAGGGGCACTACGGTGCCCTGATATTCCAAGGGAGGTGTACTATGACTACGATATTGATAATTATTATAGCTCTAACAGCTATCACAGGAATATCCTTTTTCATATACTTCTATTTTTATTGGGTGCCCAAAAAACGTCCTTTTGAAATAAAAGGCTGTGTACTCACAGCCAATGGCATCATTATCAATATTAGCTTTAAAATCAACAAAACCGGTTATATTGCACAGAATCCTCAGGAAATTTATCTTATAGATGAAATGACAGGGATAAAATTGTATTTATTAAGCTTACCTAAGCTTGGTAAAATGATAACTCGAAAGGGCCATCGGGGAAATTATGGTTATATGATGATTATAAATCGTGGATATGTTATAAAACACGGCTCTAAAGTTACTGTTAATATTGGTGATTATCAAATGAAACATATTACCATAATATAGTAAATAAAAGGAGACACATATTTAACTTATAATTATTATGCCATCCAAGGCTTGAAAGCAACTCTTTAGCTATAAGTAAAATAAAGGCATTTTAATATTAATTACCTGTTAAGGTTAAATAATAAAGTTAGTCCATTAAGGTTATTTCATACCTTAGTGGACTAACTTCATTAGCGAATGGATTAATTTTATTAGTGGAAAATATGATGAAAACTTTATACATTTGTTTTTCCCATAGAAGGCTCTCTAATCATTATTGATTATCCTCTTAATATAATTTTTAACATCCTCCATAGTAGGATTATCCTTCAATGAGCTGTGAGTGTGTTTATTATAAGTAATCCTCTCTTCTCCCTGCAAAAAGACAAACTGCTCCCCATCCATAAAGCCATAATCACTTATATCCTTCAGATAAAGAGTTTCTCCTCCCTCCTGCCAAAAGTCATTAGGTGCATACTTTTTTGGAAGAAATATGCCCTTCATACCTGTCTTTAGTTGTGAAATCACTTCTGTATCCTCAATAAATATCTTCTCTTTATCCTCCTCAGTATATATGGGACAAGGCAGTAGAACATTAACTATATCTCCTTGCATCTCTTCTCCTCTATAGCTCTCCTCTACTCGTATAGAAGCTATGGCTCTGTAATATTCACTTTCCCCACCAAAATCAATCTTAATGTTTTCTATCTTTTCTACAGTCCCTTGAAATATAGAAAGATTATATTTTTCTATTAATTTATCATCCTCTAATAATTCTGCAATACTGTAATCACTGCTGATACCCTGAGGTTTAATACTTCCGCTATGAATATAGCTTACTTTAACCCCTCCAGTGGAAGCCTTTAGAGGAATTAAATTCTTTTTATTAAAGCTGCTTGTTATTAATATAAAAGCTGCAGTCACTACTATCAGGGCAGCTGCTGTCCCATACACTCCTCTTTTTAATCCTATTTTATTCATATTACCTTCCTTCTGATTTTTTTTGCTATCTATATAGAAAAGAGTATCTTTAGTAAACTCTTCACGGACATTAAGCATTTCCATTGCTTTCTTATATTTATTATCCTTCATATATATAAACCTCCCAGCGCCTTTTTTAATATATCTCTACCTCTGTCCAATCGTGTTGCTATAGTGGAGGGCTTTTCCTTTAAAATATCACTAATTTCCTTTATGCTATAACCCTCATAATAAAATAGATGAATAGGCAGCCTATACTTTTCATCTAAGGAGAGCACTGCCTCCAACACCTGGCTATCCTCCTTAGGCATATAGCTTAAATCTTCTATAAGAGGTATCCTTCGCCTAAAGAATCCACTCTTTAGATAGTTTTTACTCTTATTTATGGCCACCCTCATGAGATAAGCCTTCTCATGCTCTTCGCTTTCAAAGACAGGAGATTTTTCAAAATAAGTTAAAAACACCTCCTGGGTAATGTCCTCAGCCTCTTGAAGATTTTTAACATACGTATACACAAGCTTTATTATACTTTTAGAATATTTATTTAAGGCCAGCTGAAGCCTTTCCCTGAGCTCATAGGAAGTATTAATCTTAATCATCTCCTTTCACTTATAATACAATTTAAAAGTGATAAAAATCTCATAAAAAAGAAAAAATATTGTCTAAGAAGCTCCAAGGATACATTAGAACAATATTAAAGTTTATTGAAAAAGTGCATACTATTTCATTTTAGTGTAAAGCTAAGAAAAAACATTGAGGAGATATAATGAAAGGTAGAATAGGTAAATTAGCTTTTTCTGTTTTTGTTATGGTAATGACCACCTATGTATTATTGATTTATAACACCCTTATAATAAGTGCATCTGAACCTCTTAAATCCCCCGAACAATATAAAAGCCAGATATCTCTCTTTCAAGAGGCACTGGCTAGCTTAGGAGCATGCTCCCCTGAGGAGGCAGCAGAGCTCTGGGCTAAAGGAGAAATGAGTAGAAATGGAGTTCTTCAATATGCAGTATCCTGTGGAGAACTAAAAAATAGCCTCCAAAGCACCTTAGGAAGTCCTCAAGATAATATCTGGGTTATAGGTGTATCCAGTCCTTGGGTTGTGAACTACTCTATAGAGGACAAAAAAGCTTTACCAAAGGACATATATAAAATGCTTATAAAATATAGCTGGGCTACCTCAAGTGGACCAGAGCCTGATAGCTATATAATCCTTACAATTATTAAAGAAAAGAATCATTGGTGTGTGAAAAAAGCTGAAGCAACTAAATATTAAAACTATATAGGAAATGATATAAAGATGCTTTAATTACTTCATAAATGTAATTCTTATATATACATATATAATACTTATATAATACTTAAAAATAGGCAGAAAAAAGGAACCCATATAATTATTTATAATAGGTTCCTTTGTGATTTTCTCATTAGAAAATTCTACCTTATGGAAGCGCCTTAGAAAATTCTACCTTTATAGAAGTGCCTATCCCCTCTTCACTTTCCACGGTTACACTTCCCTTATGATACTCTGCTATGTGCTTAACTATAGCAAGACCTAGGCCTGTACCTCCAGTTTTTTTTGAGTGGCTCTTATCTACTCTGTAAAATCTTTCAAAGATTCTTTCATGATGCTCCTTAGGTATTCCAATTCCGCTGTCCCTTACCTCTAAGGTCACCTTATCCTTTAGTTCCTTTATAGAAATGGATATAGAGCCTTCTTCTTCGTTATATTTAATTGCATTTTCGCAGAGGTTAAAAACAAGCTCCTCAAGCATCATCTTATTTCCATTTATGAAGGTATCTTGTCCTTCTATGCTTAATTTAAGCTCTCTTTCCTTAAGCTGAGGCTCTAATCTTTCTGTAACTACCTCTATTATTTCTAAAAGGTTAATCTCTTGAAAATCCTTATAGGAATTTCCCTCTTCCAATTGGGATAGCTTCATAATATCACTTATTAAGCCTATAAGCCTTCCCGCTTCTGTCTGGATTTTTGAAGCAAAGAGCTTTGAATCATCATAACCTGCCATTCCAGTGCTTATCATTTCTGCATAGCCGGAAATTGAAGTAAGAGGAGTTTTTAACTCATGGGATACATTAGCAGAAAACTCTCTTCTGATCTTTTCTGCCTTTCTCTTTTCTGTTACATCTACAAAGAGCATCATAGCTCCAGTAATTGTATTCTCGTCATATACGGGGCTTATAAAATAATGATAATTTTTTCCTTCTAAAAGTACATCCCCATCATTATAGCTGCCTTCTAAGGCCTCTTTAACTCCTTCACTTAATGAGAGTTTTCTTGTGAGCTCTAGGAAGCTCTTTCCTTCAAAACTTCCCTCTGGCACCTTCATGATTCTAAGCAGGCTTTTATTTATAGTAAGTATAATTCCTTTATTATCTAAGAGCATTATACCTTCCTTCATGTTTTCAAGGATTAGGCTAATTTTATCTCTTTGACTCTCTAAATCCTTAAGCTGTTCTCTAATTTGCTTGTTCTGCTCTTCTATTCTTCTGTAAAGTGGTGCAAGCTCATCATATTCTACAGCCTCCTGAGGCTTATCTAAATTTATTTTATTTATTGGGTCCGTTATCTTTTTTGTTAATAGAAAAGCTATCACTAGGCAGCTGCCAAAAACCCCTACCACTATGAGAAAAATATAGGGAAGAACTCCTCCAAATAATGTATAAATACTATTAGTTGTAGAGGAAAGTCTAAGCACCGTATCCTCATTTAATAAAAGGCTATAGTAGTAGGTTTCCTCCTTAAGAGTACTGGAAAAACGGACCGCCTCACCGTATCCCTTATTAAAAGCTTCTATTATTTCAGGTCTATTGAGATGATTTTCTAAGGCCCCGGACGTTGTATAGCTATCATAAAGCACATTTCCATCTTTTTCTATAAGGGTAAGTCTATTATTTGTTTCATTAAGCTTTAAAGAAGATAAAAATGCCTCATCCTCTGTGGTGCTTTTTAACCCTTCAGCAATGATAATAGCCTTTTCTTTAACCTCGTCCCTCATTTGTCCATTAAAAAATCTATAAAAGGATAGCAAAAAAAGGCCAGATGCAAAAAAGAGGATTACAAAAGCTAAGGCGCACATATTTAAAAATATCCTTCTTTTCATATTCTAACCTCCAATTTTATACCCTACTCCTCTTACAGTTTCTATTAGGGAACCACTGCTTCCTAGTTTTTGTCTTAGAGTCTTAATGTGCATGTCCACTGTTCTGGTTTCTCCTTCAAAATCAAAGCCCCAGACTCTTTCCATAAGCTGCTCCCTGCTTAAAACTATTTCTTTATTTTGCATCAGATAATATAGAAGCTCAAATTCCTTATAGGTTAGGGCTACAGCCTCCCCCTTTACCTGTAGGCTTCGTTTTTTATAGTTTATACTAATATCCTGAAGGTTTATAATATCTTCTTCATTTCCTCCGCCAGTTCTTCTAAGAACTGCCTTTACCCTAGATATAAGCTCCATAACGCTAAAGGGCTTCGTTATATAATCATCAGCTCCCAGATCAAGACCCTTTACCTTATCAAACTCCGAGGATTTTGCAGTTAATATTATCACAGGTATGTCAGCAGTGCTAGCTGATTCCTTGAGCTTTTTAAGTATATCAATACCATCAATATCCGGAAGCATAATATCCAGAAGTACAAGCTCCGGGGCTTCCTTTGATATTTCCTTAAAAAAGCTCCTTCCCTCTTCAAAGCCAATAGCCTCAAAGCCACTAGACTTTAAGGCATATATTATGAGCTCCCTAATATTCTCATCATCCTCAACACAAAATATCCTAACCATAGCTATCGCTCCTTGCTACTCATCGCTTTTATGTTCTCCCGTAATGGAAAACACAACCCATTCCGCAATATTTACTGCATGGTCTCCTATTCTCTCAAAGTACTTTGCAATCATTACTAAATCTATAGCCTGCTGACCATTTTCTACATCTTCTCTTATAAGATTAATTAAATGATTCTTAATTAAATCAAAAAGTTCATCCACTACATCATCATAGGCAATTACAGATCTGGCAAGTTCTAAATCCTTTTTTACAAAGGCATCTATGCTATCGTTAACCATCTTTATGGCTGCTTTGGCCATTTTAGGTATATGCTCTAGTTTTTTAATATAAGGCTTTTCTACCAGCATAAGTGTTATTTCCGAAATATCCGCAGCATGATCTCCTATTCTCTCCATATCTGTTATCATTTTTAAAGCGGAGGATATAAGCCTTAAATCCCTAGCTACCGGCTGCTGTTTAAGAAGGAGCTTAAGACAAAGTCCTTCAATTACCCTTTCTTTTTCGTTTATCTCTTGATCAAAAGCTATGGTCTCCTTTGCAATATCTGTGCTTTGATTCATTAATGCCTCTAAAGCCTTGTCTATAGCGCTTTCAATTAAAGCTCCCATTTCAATAAGCTCATTATTTAAAATCAAAAGCTGCTCATCAAATTTATTTCTCATATTAACCAAACCTCCCTGTTATATAATCCTCTGTACGCTTATCCCTTGGCATTGAAAACAGTTCTTCTGTTTTTTCGTACTCTACAACCTCTCCTAAAAGAAAAAAGGCAGTTTTATCAGAGATTCTTGTGGCCTGTTGCATATTATGAGTTACTATAACAATAGTATAATTTTTTTTAAGTTCAATAACAAGGTCTTCAATTTTTGAAGTGGATATAGGGTCAAGAGCACTGGTGGGCTCATCCATCAAAAGAACCTCTGGCTCCACAGCTAAAGCTCTTGCAATACAAAGTCTTTGCTGCTGTCCTCCTGAAAGTCCTAAGGCACTTTTTTTAAGTCTATCCTTAACC
>JAEXZL010000091.1 GCA_023451395.1 Bacillota bacterium
TCTATCGATAATGCTAGAAAAGCAAGACTACACATATTAGAAAAAATAAATGAATGTATTAGCGAACCTAGGGAAGAAGTTTCTAAATATGCACCAAAGACAGTTACCATGATGATAGATCCTGAAAAAATCAGAGATGTTATTGGTGCCGGCGGAAAAACAATAAACAAAATAATAGCTGAAACCGGTGTTAAGATAGATATAAAGGATGACGGAAGGGTATTTGTTTCTTCTACTGAATCAGCAGGAGTTAAGCAGGCCTTAAAAATTATTGAAGGCTTAACAAAGGATGTTAAAGCTGGAGAAATCTATCTAGGTAAGGTTACCAAAATAGCAGCCTTTGGATGCTTTGTTGAAATATTGCCTAATAAAGAAGGACTAGTTCACATCTCAAAGCTTGATGTTACAAGAGTAAATAAGGTTGAGGATATTGTTTCCGTTGGAGATGAGATACTGGTAAAGGTTACAGAAATAGATAGCCAAGGAAGAATTAATCTTTCAAGAAAAGATGCTATCAAAGAAACTGAAGAAAATAAGCAGGCAGAAGAATAAAGAATAGAAGGGCTTTCATGCCTTTTTATTTTTTTATTCAGAAACCGTCATATAAGGAGAGCACCTATGCAAAAAACTCATACGCTTTCAAATGGATTAAGAATTGTAACAGAGAAAATTGATACTGTTAAGTCTACTACCGTTGGATTATGGATTGAAGCGGGTTCCAGAAGGGAAAATAAACAAAACAATGGAATTACTCATTTCATAGAACATATGATGTTTAAAGGTACAAAAAAGCGTTCTGCACTGGAGCTGGCAGAAGCAATTGAGGATGTAGGCGGTCAAATAAATGCTTTCACAGGAAAAGAATCCACCTGCTACTATATAAAAGTTCTAGATGAAAATTTAGAGCTTGCTTTAGATGTTCTTTCAGATATGCTTTTTAACAGTAGTTTCTCACCCTCAGACATTGAAAAAGAAAAAGGTGTAGTCATAGAAGAGATTAATATGTCCGAGGATAGTCCTGAAGATGTCTTAAATGATCTACACAGTCTTGCCACTTGGGGAACAGATACTATAGCTATGCCAATTTTAGGTACAAAAGAAAATGTTTCTTCTTTTACGAAAGAGGACATCATAAGCTATATGGATGAAAATTATTCTCCTGAAAATGCAGTTATATCAATTTGTGGAAGCTTTAAAGAAGACGAAATACTTAATAAATTAAATAAATATTTTGGGCATTGGCAATCAAAAAGGAATAACAGGAGGTTATCTTATAGCACTCCAATGGAGAAGAAAGTATATTTACATAAGGAAAAGCCCATTGAACAGCTTCACATGAGCTTAGGTATGAAAGGTTATCCTTTAGGAGAAGAACTAGGCTATACTTTAACCTTAATAGGCAATATCTTAGGTGGTGGTTCATCATCAATACTATTCCAAAAAATTCGAGAGGAACTAGGCTTATGCTACAGTATATATACCTATATGTCTGTTTATAATAAAACAGGGACTTTTAATATTTACGTAGGTCTATCCCCTAAGAATGCAAAAAAAGCTGTGGAAGTAATTAAGGAAGAAATATTAAGGCTATTTCAAAAAGGTATAAGTGATGAAATGCTGGAAAAAACAAAAAACAAGCTTAAAGGGAATTATATTTTAGGCCTAGAAAGTACTAGCAGCAGGATGTTTGCAAATGGAAAAAATCTGCTTCTTTTAGGACGTGTATATTCTCAGGATGATATTATGAGGTTTATAAATGCCATTGACCAAGAGAAGATTAACAGAGTTCTTAAGGACATTATATCTGGAGGTATAATGAATGCTGCATTTGTAGGAAATACCAGTGATTTGCAAAGCGTAACAGAAATATTATATCTAGATTAAACTATTCTTATATGAAAGTGCCTCTCTTATATATAGATAAGGATACAGTAATACAAATGTTATCCTTTGAATAATCTATATAAATACAAAAAATAAGGAGGCACCTTTTAATGAGCGAGAACATAAAGCTATATAGTGAAATAGAACGATATGAAATCATCAATATCAATGATGGAGAAAAATACAATTATCTCTCAAATAATGATATAGTTATAGATAATGAGGGTTACTTCAAGCTTTTAATAGTTAATACAAGTAATAATAAATTCACTTTATTTCATAGCAATGAATATATTGAAATACTATGGGACTATGTAAAAAAAATTGGGGCAAGAACAATAATTTTAGATGTGGAAGAACAAAATATTAAAAGAACACGAGTGTAATTTTCTTAAGAGGTGATTAAATGGATATTGTTGTACAAAAGTTTGGAGGTACTTCCGTAACCACGAAAGAACGTAGGAGATTAGTTATTGAAAAGATAAAGTCAGCATTAAAGGATAATACTATACCGGTAGTAGTAGTATCCGCTATGGGTAGAAAGGGTGACCCCTATGCAACAGATACTCTTCTTTCTTTAATAGGAAATAGCTTTAAAAATAAAAATTCTAAGGCTGTAGACTTTCTTATGAGCTGTGGTGAAATGATTAGCAGCGTGGTTCTATGTAGTGAATTAGAAGAAGAAGGTATAAATGCACTTCCTCTCACCGGAGGACAAGCGGGAATAATTACAGACGCTTCCTTTAATAGGGCTACAGTTAAGAGAGTTAGAACTGATAATATCTTAAATCTTATATCCCAAGGAATAGTTCCAGTTGTTGCAGGCTTTCAGGGTACCACAGAGGAAGGTGACATAACAACTTTAGGTAGGGGTGGTAGCGATACTTCAGCTTCCATATTAGGTGTTGCTTTAAATGCTAAAGAGATAGAGATATTTACAGACGTTGATGGCATAATGACAGCAGATCCAAGAATTGTTAATGATGCATCGGTAATTACTAATATGACCTATCATGAAGTATTTCAATATGCTGACCTGGGAGCTAAGGTTATACACCCCCGAGCTGTAGAAGTTGCTATGAGAGGCAATGTTCCTTTGGTTATTAAAAATTCTCTAAAGGAAAGCGTTGGTACAAGAATAGATAACTCCCTCATAGAAAGCAGAAGAATAATTTCTGGTATTACACATACTAGTGATAGGGTTCAAATAATAATTAAAAAGTCTGATAATGAAGGAAATGAAAGCTATAAGCATTTGCTAAATATATTGGCCCAGGAATCCATAAGTATTGATCTTATAAATGTTTTCCCTACAGAAAAGATATTTACTATAGGAGCTTTTGATAAGGATAAACTGTCAAGGGTATTAAAAAATGCTAATATCTCCTTTAGTATAGTAGAAGGCTGTAGTAATTTGGCTTTAATAGGCTCAGGCATGAGGGGAACTCCTGGTGTTATGGCCTCAATAGTAGAAACTTTAAACGAAGAAAATATCGAAATACTTCAAAGTGCTGATTCTTATATGACTATATGGTGCCTTATTAAAAGTGAATATGTTGAAAAGGCCATAAAAATCCTTCATAAAAGATTCATGTAGAGTTTTCTAATGAAAACTAGTAAAAAGGAAGTATAAATTAGAACTCTTTGTACAGAATAAAACTGTACAGGAGGAATGTCTAATGGAAAAAAAAGAGGATAAGGGAATATCACAAAAGGCTGCTGCAATAAAAGAGTTTGGAAATACCTACGTTAATGACATGCAGGAAGATGAGAGTATTAAGGTATTGACCATTATAGGACAAATTGAGGGCCATCAAAACTTGCCTCCTCAAACAAAATCCACCAAATACGAGCATGTTATTCCTGAACTTATCTCAATGGAGCAAAACCCAAAAGTGCAGGGATTATTAATTATATTAAATACTGTAGGAGGAGATATTGAGGCTGGTCTTGCTATTGCAGAAATGATAAACAGTATGAGTAAGCCCACTGTATCGCTAGTAATAGGGGGTAGTCACTCAATAGGAGTACCATTAGCTACCTCTTCCCATTATTCTTTTACATCACCTTCCGCTACTATGATC
>JAEXZL010000162.1 GCA_023451395.1 Bacillota bacterium
GGTACAAGCCTTAGCTGCTGCGATACGATCATCGGCAGTAACCTTACTACTTTTGGACATAGAAATGCTCCCTTCATGATTAACAGTGTTTTTTTATTTCACTGTCTCTCATAAAGGGAGCATATCAAAGTGAGGCTCCCTTGTTTTTGTATTTTATTCTTTAAGAAAATTATACAATCATTATTTGTTAGGAAATTATACAATCATTTTGCACAAACACTGCAGGCTTCTGTTCTTGGGCAATCTTCTAAAGTACCCTCTAAAATGTTCGTGCTTCTAGAAAGACTGGAGCAGTTTTTATCCTTATGGTAAACTTTACCGCTACTAGTCCAATAAACTAATGGAGAGGAGCTGTTAGAGGAGTTATTAGATGAACTATTTCCTTGAGAATCAGTATGCATACCTTCATAGCTTCCAGGCTGAACATTGAAGGTTACAGCTTCTCCATTACTAATAGCTACGATGGTTCCACTTTCGTCAGTTCTATATACAGGAATGCTTTTTCCTTTAAGTCTCTCCATTACCTCAAGGCTTGGATGATTATATTTATTGTCCACTCCTGCACTTACTACAGCATACTTAGGGTTAACAGCGGATAAAAAGTCTAAGGAGGTGGAGGTTTTACTTCCGTGATGTCCTACCTTTAACACTGTAGAGCTTATATCCAATGATTTTGAAAGAATTTCCTTTTCAGATAGAGCTTCTGCATCGCCTGTAAGAAGGAAGGAGGTATTTCCGTATTCTATTTTTAAGACGATGGAATAATCATTGGTATCGCTATAATCAGATCCATTGGGAGCTATTATTGTACAAATAGCATCCCCTAGCATGAAGCTGCTGCCTGCCTTAGGAATAGTGAAGTTAAGTCCTTTATTTTTAGCAGCATTTACAAGATTTTCGAAGGTTTTTGTTGAAGCAGTCTGCTTTGGAAGATATATCTTACCAACCTTAAAGGAATTAATAATATAATCTAGTGATCCAATATGGTCTTCATGAGCATGGGTGCCTATAACATATTGAAGTTCCGTAATTTTTTGGCTTTCAAGATAGCTTTTAAGAGCCTTCTCATCATCCCCATTACCACCATCCACCATCATTGCTTTATCACCCTGGCGTACAAGGATAGCATCTGCCTGACCTACATCTATAAAATGAACTTCCAAGGTGCCATCTAAGGATGCGGTATTTTCCTCTCCGTTACCGGAGGCAAGGGAGTTGTTTCCTTGAGGGTTAGACCCTAAGGGCTTATCTGTGGAAGCCGGGCCGCAAGCGGTAATAAATAAGGGAAAAATACACCCTATAAGTAGAGTCATTATTACTTTGTTTAAAATTTTTCTCATTGAATAGCTTTTGTAAGTTTTATTCATCTTATCCCCCAAAATTGTTAGTCTTTTACTAGGCTCCAGCTTAATTAACAGCACTAGGCTCTATAGCTGCAGTCATCTATGATATTATATGCCTTAGGCAGATTAAGTGCTATGCATGCTGCAATTTCCTATACTATTTTAAAATATAGCCTGCACCAGCCATAAGTGCATCCATAAGTTCTACTACCCCAAGGGTTTTTTCAGTAAACATTAAATTTTCATTACCTTCCCTGACAGCTTGTTCCATGGCTTTAATTTCATAGCCGAGAGCTAAGGAGCTTTCTCCAGAGTTTATAGCTTCCTTTTCTCCTGAGGCATAGGTGATTTCAGCACTGTGAGCCCTTGGATAATTCATTACAGTTATATAACCCTTTTCTCCGGCGATAACCCCTTGCTTAGGAAGCTTTCCTAAAAAGCTTAAGTTCACATTAACCATAACCTCATCAGAGGATTTAAAGGCTATACTCCATCGACTATCTACTCCTGTAGGATAGTTATCTACGATATAATTAAGGCTTTTAAAGGGAGGGGTCAAAAAATTTGTTACAAAGGATAGGGCATAGGTACCTATATCCAGCATTGCTCCGCCCCCCTGCTCCTTTGAGAAATATCTTTTTTCAGGGCTGTAGTCTTTGAGACTTCCAAAGTCAGCATGTACATATATGAGTTTACCTATACGACCTTCATTAATTATTTCCTGAATCTTTCTATAAAGAGGCATATGATAAATTGTCATAGCTTCTGCGAGAATAAGTCCTTTTTCCTTTGCTAGGGCATATGCAGCCTTCATATCATTTAGATTTGGCCAAATAGCCTTTTCACAAAGAACATGCTTTCCATGATTCAAGGAGTCTATTATATTTTTATAATGAAGACTGTTTATGGTAGCAATATATACTATATCTACATAAGGGTCTTCTAGAAGCTCCTCATAGCTTCCATAGCCTTTAGAAACCTCATAAGTATCAAGAAATTCTTTCAATTTTTTTGGTGTGTTTGAAGCAGCAGCATAAATCTTACCTATAGGCTTCATTGCTTTTGCAAATTCACCAGCAATCTCTCCTAATCCAAGAATTCCCCATTTTAAGTTTTCCATATAAGTTCTCTCCTCTCAAAATTATTTTTCCTACTATATATTAAAGGCTTTAAAATTAGTTCTTCTTATATTATTAAACACTTTTAAGAAAAAAATGTCCACTTAGGCAAGGGGCTTAAAAAATAACTTTATTATAATTTATATATAGAAATTCTTAATAATAAAGAAATGCTATCAATAAATATATATCTAAAAAAATAATAAGGAGGACTAATCCTCCTCATCATTCATTCTATAACCAACTCCCACCTCTGTATGAATATATTTAGGCTCTGCTGGATTCTCTTCAATTTTTCTTCGAATGTTTGCCATGTTTACTCTTAATATTTGATTATCCTTATCTGTATATGGACCCCAAATTTCTTTTAAAATATGATCATAGGTTAAAACCTTACCTTCATGCTTGGAGATAAGCACCAGTATCTTATACTCATTTTGAGTGAGGTGAACCTCTTTTCCGTCAACGGTGACGGTTCTTTTATCAAAGTTAATTCTTAGCCCTTTATTTGTATAAACCTTTGAGTTTTCAGGATAATCTCTCGATATGCTGTGTCTTAGGGCTGTCCTAATACGAGCAAGAAGCTCTGAGGCTCCAAAGGGCTTAGTTATATAATCATCTGCCCCTAAATCTAAGGCGGCAACCTTTTCCTTTTCATGGGTTCTTGCAGAAACCACTAATATAGGAACTGAAGACCAGGATCTTACAGACTTAATAATATCTAAGCCATCCATATCTGGAAGCCCTAAATCTAACATAATAATGTCTGGGCAGTAGGATGGGATTAATGATAGTGCTTCCTCACCATAGGTAGCAATTAGTACCTTGTATCCATTGGCAGTTAGGACAGTTTGCAGAAACCGGCTTATAGCAGCATCATCTTCAATAAGCAGTATTGTTGGTTTTGGATTCATTTGATACTTCCTCCTCTATAGGCAGGGTGAAGGAGAAAAGAGCTCCACCCTCATCTGTATTTTTAGCAAATATCTCACCTCCATGGGCATTAACTATGGTCTTGCATATAGAAAGGCCAATACCAATACCCCTAGAGGAATCACTGCTTTTTCCTTTGCGTATCTGATAGCTTTTGAATATATTGGGCAGAAGATCCTTAGGGATACCTAAGCCATTATCCTTTACTTCAAAAAGTACATTATTATCTTTAATAGATACAGTTAATTCTACAATTACTTCATTACCTGCATATTTCAAGGCATTTTCCAAGAGGTTGATAAGCACCTGCTCAATTAAAATGGCATCCATGGGAACCATAATAAATTCCTCTGGAACCTTTATCTTAAGCTGCCTATTAGGAAATCTTTTCTTAATCCTTCCCACTGCCTCTGCTACTATTTCTTCCACAGCCTCTGGGGATTTCGCTAAGGTTGCAGTGCTTTCATTAATTCTTGTAACGGAAAGAAGATTTTCTACAAGGCGGATTAACCAGTTAGCATCATCATAAATTCCTCTAATAAGCTTGTCGTTAGTCTCCTCATCAATGTAGGCTTTGTTATCTAAAAGTGCAGAGCTAGAACCAACTATCCCTGTAAGGGGTGTTCTTAAATCATGTGACACAGATCTTAATAGATTGCTCCTCATCTTTTCCTTTTCCGTTTCTACAAGTATCTGCCTTTGTTCATCGGAAAGTCTCTGTCTCTCTAAAGCCATGGCAACTTGAGTGATAATCATATCTATAAGCTCAAGGGTGCTATTATCTAGAGTAGCTTTAGAATAATTCATAATACCTATAATTCCTAATATATTATCCTGAGCCATTACTGGAAGGTATAACCCTTGACAGAAAGGAAAATTTTTTGTTCCTCTACCAGTGGGCAACTTCATTTCAAAGCTATAGGAGGCGGCGGAAAGCTCCGAATCCTTAAAAAATATATCTTTAGAGCCATAGTTTGAGTAAATCATAGAAGGATCTTCATCGGGAGATATGGATTCACTTTTGCTATTAGGGTCTTGGGACTTTAAAGATTTTTCATTGTTATCCTTAGTGATTTTCGGAGATTTAGAATAAAAAATAACCGGTAGATTTAAGAGTTTACTCAAATATTCAGTGGTTATATTCATGATGCTTTCTCTGCCTCTTGTAACTAAAAGCTTTTTGTTAATTTCATATAGCTGACCTGTACGCTGTTCTCTAAGGGTAGAAAGCCTCGCAGCTTCTTTAATTCTAACAGTCATGGTGCTTGTTAGTAAGGAGGTTATAAGCATCCCTGCAAAGGTTATAGGATAACCAAATTGAGAGAAATTTAATGTGAAATATGGATATGTAAAATAATAATTAATACCTATGAGTCCCAAAATAGATGCAATTACTCCACAGCTATAGCCATGAGTAAGTCTAGAAATGCACAATACAGCTAAAAAGTACATAGTGGAGGCATTATTTGTGTTTTCAGTTATTACCACTAATACCGCTGTAGCTATAGTTGCAATAATCAGAAAAGAAAAGGTTATTATTATATTTTTCTTATTAATGCTTAGAGATTTAAAGGTATTAACAGGATTCATAAATGTACCTCCATTTTTTATTTCATACTTAAAAGAATTTAAATAAAGAAGATTTCAAGACTATTATACATTATAAATTTTAATTACATAATTATCCTATAAAGAATTCGTTAAGAAATAACTATAAATATTGTATATAGAGGAATTGGATGCTAATATGGACTAGTCAATGGGGATGAAAAATCACAGTGAAGAATAATATATTAAGAGGAGAGTATCATGAACAGGAAAATAAATTTGAGCCCAGGGAGAATTATAGTTCTTGGTTTTGCCGGAGTTATTCTTTTAGGTGCTCTGCTTTTATATCTGCCTATTTCAGCTAATCCAGGAGTCAAGGTAAGCTTTGTAGATTCCCTATTTACTTCTACCAGCGCTGTATGTGTTACAGGACTTATTGCTATTGATACTGCAGATAGTTTTAATGTTTTTGGAAGAACTGTGGTGGCCATGCTTATACAAATTGGTGGGTTGGGAGTAACCTCTGCTGGTGCCGCCTTTATACTTTTAACTGGTAAGAAAATTGGACTAAAGGAAAGAGTCCTTCTTAAGGAAGGAATGAATGCAGATACTCTACAAGGGGTAGTTAGGCTTGTAAGATCAGTACTTCTTATGACCCTGACTTTTGAACTTGTAGGATTGGTTTTAAGTTTTATGGTCTTCGTACAGGACTATGCACCCTTAGATGCTTTAGGAATAAGTGCCTTTCACTCTATAGCAGCCTTTAATAATTCAGGCTTTGACATACTAGGAGGCCTTAGAAATCTAATTCCTTATAGAGATAGCATACTCTTAAACTTGACTACTGCAGGACTTATAATCTTTGGTGGATTAGGATTTTATGTTATTAAGGAAATATTAGAGAAAAAATCTCTTAAGAGCTTATCCATGCACTCAAAAATAGTACTTACTATGACGGGAATTTTACTTGCGGTAGGAACGGTACTACTCAAGCTTACAGAGTATATAAGCTGGTTAGGAGCTTTCTTTCATAGTACATCTGCAAGAACAGCAGGATTTAGCACCTATCCCTTAGGAACCTTTACCAATGCTGGACTTTTTATATTGATTATACTCATGTTTATAGGTGCTTCACCAGGTTCTACCGGTGGAGGTATCAAGACCACTACTGCCTTTACTATTTTTAAGAGTATATACAGCCTTGCTACAAATAAAAATTGTACAGCCTTTAGGAGAAAAATTCCTACAGAAAGTATAATTAAGGCTTTTGTTTTAGCATCACTTGCCATGGCTTTGGTTTGTATTAATACTCTTATAATATCAGCAATAGAACCTCAATTTACATTTATACAGGTGCTTTTTGAAGTGGTGTCAGGATTTGGTACTGTTGGCTTGTCAACAGGTATAACACCTAATCTTCAGGATGCCAGTAAATTGATTTTAGTTTTAACTATGTTCTTTGGAAGGCTTGGTCCATTAACTATGGCAAGCATTTGGGTATATCAAACCTCCTCTAGCGTATCTTATGCAGAGGAAAAAATTACTATAGGATAGGAGATAATATTAATGTTAAATCATAAATCTACAATACCCTTTGGAATTATAGGCCTTGGCCGTTTTGGTACAGCTTTGGCTGAGTCTTTAGCTACTTCTGGTCATGAAGTCCTTGTTCTAGATGGTAATGAAAATAAGGTTCAGCTTATTCAGGATGTAGTGGACCAAGCACTTGTGGTGCCTCATTTAGATAAAAAAGCATTATTAGAGGCAGGGATTCAAAATTGTGAAACAGTTATAGTGGCCATTGGAGAAGCCATTGAAGTAAGTATACTTGTGACTTTAAATGTTATAGAGCTTGGAGTTCCTAGAGTGATATCTAAGGCTATTAGTGCTGACCATGGTAAGGTTCTTCAAAGAATGGGGGCAGAAGTGGTTTATCCTGAAAAGGATATGGCTACGAGACTTGCTAATACTCTTACCTCTCACAGAGCTATAGATTATATTGAGCTTTCTGATGAATATGAGATTAGTGAGCTTAAAGTAGAAGAAGCCTGTGATGGACATAATCTTCATGAGATGAATATTAGAAAGAAATTTGGCCTAAATGTTATAGCTATAATTAAAAATGATAAGCCTATTATAGATTTTGATCCGGATATGATTTTAGAAGAGGGAAATATCATAGTAGTGGTAGGAAAGAAAGTGAATATTGCCAGATTTGCAAAGCATTTACATTAAATATAAACCTAAGATGAAAATAATACAAAATTAAGGGGAAGTCATTGTTTATGGACTTCTCTTTTGTTATACTTTAATATAATAGACTGAATATTAGAATAATTAGGAGAAATAAAATGTTGCAAGATACAAAATTTATAGTTTTAGATTTAGATGATACACTTTTAAGAGATGATAAAAGCATATCCATGTATAACAGAAGGGTGCTTCAGCAATGCAGAGAAAGGGATATACTTGTTTTGGTTGCTACCGCTAGACCCTTAAGAGATGTTAAAAGGGTATGCCAGGGACTGGCATTAGACGGTATTATTAGTAATAATGGAGCAAGTGTTTATATTAAAGATGAACTTATACATTCATCACCTATAGATGGTAAAGGAGTTAAGAAAATTATTCAGGGTTTCTTTAAGCTATATCCAAAAGGACAGATGATCATCGAGTCTGGTGACAAACTTTACTCAAACCAATCTGGTGTACTTGAAGGCTGGGAATACGTACCTATTGAGTGTATAGATCTCAATACTTTTCAGGGAGATGAGGTATATAAAATTATCATCACTGGCTTTGGAGAAGAGGATTGCCTAGATTTAGGAAGAGTTCTTCCAAAAGAAGCCTATGTAGTAATGGGTCAGCATAACCATGCTATGATAATGAAAAGGTCTGTGAATAAGGCTACGGGGCTTTTATCTCTTTTAAAGCTTCTAAATTTGAAGCCTCAGGAGGGAATGGCTTTTGGAGATGATTACAATGATCTAGATATTCTAAATATCATTGGAGCATCTGTAGCTATGGGCAATGCTATTATGCCTGTAAAGGAAGCTGCAAAATTTATAACCCTCAGCAATGAAGAGGATGGAGTAGGAGCTTTTCTGGAAGATAATGTCCTCACAAGCAGGGGTATATGGCAGGTATCTTAGGCCAATTAATTCATGTACCCTTGGATATAAAGATTGTAAGATAATTAGGTTCTAAAGCTTTAACAAATTAGTCCCTGAGGAAAAATTTAGGAGTATTCTAAGCCATATTGGCAAGGAATACTCCTTTAAAATTCTTAAAAGCCTTCAAACCATTTAACTGTTGTTTTTCTTATTATAAAATACAATATACCAGAGAGTCCGCCAAATACTACTACTAATAATCCAAATGCAGACCAAAAGCTAAGATCTAAGGCTGTTAGTCCAAAGCCAACACCTACAGCAATTCCTATAGATAGCAAGGTAGAGATTAAACTTCTAAAGTTCTGCTTCACAGCAACAGCTTCATTATCCCAATTGAGCTTTGGCTTTGTAACATCACTAATTATACCAATTAGATTTGTAGCTACTAAGGCAAGGTTTGCGGTAATGAAAAAAGCTAAGATAAGCTTTATAGGCATATTTACTACAAAGGCTATTATTATAAGGAATATAAGACTTGGATAGGCTATTACTATTCCTGATGTTGCTTTTGCCATAAGCTGCTGCTCCCAGCTCATAGGGATATATTTCATGAAGAATATATTATCACCCTCTCTGGATAAAGAAGTGGAGGCCGTTGGTGAGATTGATGCAATACCAACCAGTGCGGAGGTAGCCACTATTAAAATAAAGCCTAAGGTATTTTCTGTTATGGGAAGATTTTTTATCTCATTAAAAAGTGTTGTGAACTCTTCCATTCCAGGGCTGTTTATGAAAAACATAACTAAAAAGAAAACAGGCCAGAGGAAATTCATAATAACACAATTTAGAAAATAAACGGGAGTTCTTACTAGAAGCTTAAGTTCCTTTCTTACATAGGAAATAAAGACTGAGCTGACCTTTGTTTGCCTGCCAATGTCATCTCTAGAAAGAAGCTTTCTTCTAGAGGAGGACTCTGTACTTCCTACAACACCTTTAAAGTATAATAGATTAGCTACTGTAATGAAGATTGCAATGCTTAAAGCTGTTATGAGAAGAAATAGCATAAGATTAAGCAGAGCAGCAGATATATCTGTTTGTATTAAGGCATTAGTGGCACTTTTAGCAGAAGGAAAGGCTGTGGCCAGCTTATCTACCATGGAGTTATTTCCCATAGAGA
>JAEXZL010000172.1 GCA_023451395.1 Bacillota bacterium
TAACATATACCTGCTTTCCTCGTTCATGAGCATATTTCACACCTTCTATTATATCTTCTTCAGTGAAATTATCAGCAAAAGCTCTTAAATTTAGTCTACTTCCTCCTAGATACACAGCATCAGCACCAAAATCTATTGCTGTTTTAAGTTTATCTAAGTTTCCAGCAGGGGCTAATAATTCTGGCTTTCTCAAAGTTTTAACCTCCTTCTAGTAACTGCAATTCCATCCCCCATGGGAATTACTGAGGTTATCAAATCTGGATTCGCATTTACTTCCTCAAGATATTTTCTCATTCGTTTAACAATTGTTATTTTTCTTCTTTTTAACAGTTCATTTGTAGCCACCATTCCTCTAAAAAGCACATTATCGGCAATAATTATCCCTTCATCTGAAAGGAGTCTTAAGCAATGAGGAAGAAAATGATTATAATGGCCTTTTCCTGCATCCATAAAAATCATATCAAAGGTACCTTTTATCTCCTGTAGTATTTCTAAAGCATCTCCCTCTATAACTTCAATATTATTATAACCATATCTAGAGAAATTTTCTCTGGCTTTTATCACCATAGTGGGTTCTCTTTCAATTGATATTATACTAGTATTATTTCCTAATGCTTCACTCATCAGTATAGAAGAATAGCCAATGGCTGTACCGAGCTCAAGAATTTTCACCGGTCTTTTAATAGTGGTCATGAGTTCTAAAAACCTAGCCGTTTCTTTAGAAACTATAGGGACATTGTTTTCCCTAGCATAGGTCTCCAATTCCTCAAGAATCATATTATCAGTTTTTATTAGACCTCTAATATAATTTTCCATATAATCATAGGTAATTCCAGCCATTTAAATCCTCCATTAATATCCAAACTCTTTCTTTTTCTGTAAAAATTCATTGTAATTGTCTGTAAAGAAATGCTTACTACTACTTGGATCGAATAAATAATAAATGTAATTAGTCTCAGAAGGTTTAACTGCCGCTAAAATTGCATCCCTTCCTGGACTAGCTATAGCTCCTATGGGAAGGGTATTAATTTTATAGGTATTATAAGGAGAATCTATCTCTAAATCCTTATATGTTACTACTTCCTTATGCTCACCTAGTGCATACAGTACTGTAGCATCTATTTGAAGTTTCATACCAATATTAATTCTATTATTTATTACAGAAGCAATTGTTGGCATTTCAGTAGAATTTCTCGCTTCTCTCTCAATCATAGAGGCAATTATTATTATTTTTTCCATATCACTATCAGCAATCTGTATCTTTAGTTCTTTCTCAATTCCCTCTATAACCTCTTGGAATCTTTGAAGCATCTTTTCGATAATTTCCTTTGCAGTGCTATCCTTTTTAAACTCATAGGTATCAGGAAAAAGAAAGCCTTCTAAAGCATATCTTTTTTCTGGAGATGGAGTTATATATGAAGGTAGTTCAAAGGCTTTAACTTCTTTTAAAAAGTCCTCAGAGGATACTAAATTCTGGCTTTGAAGAACTTCTGCAATTTTTTCAATGTCATACCCTTCAGGTATCGTAATTCTCACCAAATTCCCTTCATCATTTCCCTTAGATATATTTTGAAGTAGTTCTTTTAAGGTAAGCTCTGAAGAAAGGCTATAGTTTCCTGGTTTAATCCCGCCAGCTTCACCATTAATTTTAATAAAAGCCTTGATAAAAGCAGTATTCTTTAGCTGATTATTATCTTTCAATTCATCTAGAACACTGTAAAGTGAATCACCCTTGTTTATAGTAAGTTCAATCACTTGGTTTTTCCCTTTAAAAGGATGTTTGGATACAGAATTATAATAGAATAATACTCCTGCTAGAGCAAGAACCAATAAACCTAATATGCTGATTATGACCTTTTTCCTCATAATTACCCCCCCATATCTTTTACTGCTTACTTCTGGATATTAATCTCTTTCTTTCAGTCCCATCAAGGATCTTTTTCCTCATTCGTATATTTTTGGGTGTAACCTCAACAATTTCATCTGCATTTACAAACTCTAAAGATTGCTCTAAAGATAGCTTTGTGGGTGTAGTAAGTCTTAAAGAGTCATCAGCACCTGATGCTCTTGTATTTGATTGATGTTTTCTCTTACATACATTAACATCAATATCCTCCGCTCTTGAGCATTCACCAGCTATCATTCCAGCATAAACCTCAGTGCCTGGTTCTATAAATAGAGTACCTCTTTCTTGAGCATTATACAAGCCATATGTAACCGCTTCACCGCTTTCAAAAACAACTAATGATCCTCTGCTTCTTTGAGGTATATCTCCCTTATAAGGCTCATACCCATTAAAGACATGATTCATTATTCCATTTCCTCTAGTATCAGTAAGGAAATCATTTCTAAAACCTATAAGGCCTCTAGATGGTACTACAAACTCAAGACGAGTATAACCATTTACTGCGGAAGTCATATTTACCATTTCAGCCTTTCTTGGTCCTAGCTTCTCCATTACTGGTCCCATATATTCTTCTGGAACATCTATTGTTAAGTACTCCATAGGCTCAAGCTTTTTGCCATTCTCCGTTTTAAAAATAACGCTTGGCTTAGAAACCTGGAATTCATATCCTTCTCTTCTCATAGTTTCTATTAAAATTGATAGATGAAGCTCACCTCTACCACTAACCTCAAAGCAATCAGGAGAAAGTTCATTTACCCTTAAACTTACATTAGTTTCTAACTCCTTCATCAATCTATCCCTTAAATGCCTAGAAGTGACGTAATCTCCCTCTCTTCCTGCAAAAGGTGAATCATTAACCATAAAATTCATATTTAGAGTTGGTTCATCTATATTTACAAAAGGCAGAGCTTCTGGATTTGAAGAATCTGATACAGTATCTCCTATATTAGCATCACCTAATCCACTTATAGCTACAATATCCCCTAAAGCTGCTGACTCAGTTTCACTCCTCTTTAATCCATCATAGACATATAGATTAGAAACTTTAGTGTTAATCAGCTTTCCTTCATTGTTTATGACTACAACTGAAGAGTTCTTTTTTACCCTTCCTCTCTCAATCTTTCCAATGGCAATTTTCCCTACATATTCATTTGAATCTAATGTTGTTATGAGCATCTGGAAAGGCTCATCAATATATCCTTTTGGTGGCTCCACATGATTTATTATGGTCTCAAATAAAGGTATCATGTCTTCATTAGTGTCTTCAATTTCAAGTCTTGCAAAACCTTCTCTAGCTGAAGCATAAACTATTGGGAAGTCCAATTGTTTGTCACTAGCCCCCAGCTCCACAAAGAGATCAAAGACCTCATCTATAACATTTATAGGTCTTGCATCCTTTTTATCTATTTTATTAATTACAACAATAGGATTTAAGTCAAGCTCTAAAGCCTTTCTTAAAACAAATTTTGTCTGAGGCATTGGTCCCTCATATGAATCTACTACCAAAAGTACTGAATCTACCATCTTTAAAACACGCTCAACTTCACCACCAAAATCAGCATGTCCAGGTGTATCAACTATATTAATTTTTATATCATTATAATTAATAGCTGTATTTTTTGATAGAATAGTTATTCCTCTCTCTTTTTCTAAATCATTAGAGTCCATAACTCTTTCATCAACCTTCTCATTAACTCTAAAAACATTACTTTGTTTAAGCATAGCATCAACTAGTGTTGTCTTACCATGATCAACGTGAGCTATAATTGCTATATTTCTTATGTCATTTCTTGTAAAAATATCCATATTAATTCCTCCGAAGTTTTACTTTAAAAAAAATTGGATACATAGGGTATCCAATTTTAAATAACCATTATTTATTCTAAGCTTTAGGCTGTTAAAAGTCAATATTTACAATTCTATTAATTATATTTCCATAATTATAGGTAATATCATTGGCTTTCTCTTAGTTTTCTCATATAGATAAATTCTAAGGCCTTCCTTAATTTTTGATTTAAGGGTAGCCCAGTCTTTAATACCTTTTTCTTCGCATTCCCTAAGAACCTGCTTTACTATTTCTTTAGCCTGATCCATTAAATCTTCAGCCTCTCTTACATACACAAAGCCTCTAGAAATAATATCCGGTCCAGCAATAACTGAGCTACTTTCTTTTTCAATGGTAACTACTACAGTAAGTATTCCATCTTGAGATAAATGCTTCCTATCCCTTAATACAATATTACCAACATCACCAACTCCAAGTCCATCTACAAAAACATTGCCACAGGTAACTGTACCATTTTTTCTAATCCCATCTCTACTTACTTCTATAACATCGCCATTCTCAGGAATTATTGTGTTAGTTTCTGGCAATCCAAGCTTAGCGGCAAGTTCAGCATGCTGCTTAAGATGTCTAAATTCACCGTGAACAGGCATGAAGTATTTAGGTTTAACCAGTGCATGCATAAGCTTTAGTTCTTCTTGGCATGCATGACCAGAAACATGAACATCAGCTAGAGCTTCGTAAATTACCTCTGCACCCTTTTTGAAAAGCTGATTTATTACTTTTGATATCATCTTTTCATTTCCCGGTATAGGGGAAGCGGATACAATAACTAAATCACCACGATTTATAGATATCTTTTTGTGATCGTTATTAGAAATTCTTGATAGAGCTGACATAGCCTCTCCTTGGCTACCAGTAGTAATAATAACTACCTTTTCTGGAGGATATTTATTTATAGCATCAATGCTAACTAATGTATCTTTTTCAAATTCAAGATAACCAAGTTCTAAAGCAACATTAACGTTATTTTCCATGCTCCTCCCGGATACAGCAACCTTTCTGCCATGTTTATGAGCAGCGGTGATTATCTGCTGAATTCTGTGTATATTTGAAGCAAAGGTTGCTACCAAAATCCTCCCCTTAGCTTGAGAGAATATACTTTCGAAGGTATTTCCTACAGTGCTTTCAGACATGGTATATCCTGGTCTTTCCACATTTGTACTATCTGCTAGTAATAGCAGTACACCCTTTTTGCCAAGCTCTGCAAATCTTGCTAGATCTATTATTTCACCATCTATAGGTGTATAGTCTACCTTAAAATCACCGGTATGTATAACCACACCTAAAGGTGTATGAATAGCTATAGCTACAGAATCTGCAATACTATGGTTTGTTTTTATAAATTCAATAGACATATGCTGAAGCTTTATTACATCCTTGGGGCTTACTCTTATAAGCTCAACGGAGCTCAATAGTCCATGCTCCTTAAGTTTTGTTTCAACGATGCCTAGGGTAAGCTTAGTACCGTACACTGGTATGTTAAGTTGCTTAAGCACATAAGGCAACGCTCCTATATGATCTTCATGTCCGTGGGTCAGAAAAATTCCTCGTACTTTTTCTTTATTTTTTATTAAATAGCTGATATCAGGTATTACTATATCAATTCCGAACATATCCTCATCTGGAAATTTAAGTCCGCAATCAATAACGATTATATCCTCTTTATATTCAAAGGCAGTGAGATTTTTACCTATCTCATTTATTCCGCCTAAAGGAATAACCTTAATTTTTCCTTTTTCTCTTTTCATCAGCATCCCTCCTTATCTTTATTCTCTTTCTGACTGACACTTACCACAAAGACCAAAGAACTTAACGCTATGGTCCATTATTTTAAAATTGTATTGAGTCTCAATTCTATTTTCTAAACTTTCAAGAAGATCCCCTTCCACTTCAGTGACCTCTCCGCAGCTGCTGCAAACTAAATGATGATGTCTGTGATTTTCATTCTCATGTACTAGCTCGTAGCGAGCGCAGCCATCTTCAAGATCTAGCCTATATATTATGCCCATCTCCTCAAGAAGTAATACAGTTCTGTAAACAGTGGCTAGACCAATTTCCGGGCACTGCTCTTTAACATCATCGTATATTTCTTCTACAGTCAAATGTTTACCTTCATTTTTTAAAAATCCATTGAGTATTGCTCTTCTTTGAGGAGTTAGCTTATATCCTCTTTGTTTAAGATTTTCTTTTAGTTTTTGTATATCCTCTAGAGATAAATTCGCCATATTCGTACCTCTGTTAATTTAATGTATTATCTGAGAAAATGGTGCTGTATGCTTCTGACACCAATTCAAATTCCTCTTCATCCTCTACGGTCATTAATGACTCATTTCCATCACTATCAATAACTACCTTTAAGGCAATAGCATCACCCTCTTCATCATCAATAGGAGTTACTATAAAGTATTCTTCATCCTCTATATCAAGTTTGGTAATCACTTCAAACTCAGTTTCTATTCCATCTTCATCCTGAAGAACTATAGTATCAATTTCATTATTCATAAACTATCTCCTCTCTCTTAAATTCAAATTATCCAAATAACCTTGTAAAATATATACAGCTGCTAGCTTATCAACTATTCTTTTTCTTTTTTCCCTTGATAGGTCTCCTTCAAGCATAGCCTTGTGTGCTGCTACGGTAGTTAATCTTTCATCCCAAAAGCACACTTCAATCTGAAGCTTATTAGTAAGATAGTGACAATACTTTACAACCTTATCACCCTGGCTTCCTAGTGTACCATTCATATTTTTAGGGAGGCCTGCAACAATAAGCTTTGCATCATATTCATCTATATACCTTTTAATTTCATCTGTATCCTTTTCTTTGTTCTTTCTGTGTATTGTTGTAATTCCTTGTGCTGTAAGCCCTAGAGGGTCACTAACAGAAACTCCTATAGTCTTATCACCGATATCTAATCCAATAATTCGCATGTGTACTCCTTTTACTTAAATAAAAAGTGCCTATGTGGGCACTTTTTATTTATTTGATTTCTAAGTATGCCTTTATAACCTCTTCAAGGATTTCATCTCTTTCAAGCTTCCTAACCAGTGCCCTTGCACCTTTGTGGTTAGTTATATATGTAGGATCCCCTGAAATTAGGTAGCCTACAAGTTGATTGATAGGATTATATCCTTTTTCACTTAATGCTTCAAAAACCTCGGTTATTATTGACTTTGTAAGTTCTTTCTTACTTCTCGAGAAATCAAATTGCATAGTATTATCGTTATTACCCATATGATTGCCACTTAAACAAAGTTTAAGAAGCTTCACCCCCTTGCTATAGTTTGGAAAGCAAAGTTTATTTATTTTTATTATACTCAATTATCATTTTACTTATTCCCAATTGCGAAATTAACTAATTATATTATAGAACATATTGTCAAAAAAGTATACTAATTAATAATACTTTTAATTATTGTTTCTGCTTTATTCAAAGCTTCTTCAGCTTTTTCAGGTAATTTACCGCCAGCTTGAGCCATATCAGGCCTTCCGCCACCGCCTCCTCCTGCAACTTGAGCAACTTCCTTAATGATTTTTCCACAATGTATGCCCTTTGCTACTGCTTCTTTAGATGCCATGGCAACAAAATTCACCTTACCCTCTGATATTCCTGCTAGTAAAACAAGTGCTTCTCCAGATTTGCTTCTTAATTTTTCAGCAAGCTCTCTTAAGGAATTAGCATCAATCCCCTCTAGCTTTGAGGTTATTAGCTTAATACCATTAATTTCTTTTGCTGAGTTTAAAATATCTTCTTCCATATTAGAAACCATTTTTAGCTTCAATTCATTAATTTCTTTATCTTTTTCTTTAAGCTCACTCATGAGGCTGTGTAATCTTGTTAAAATGTCCTTTTCACTGCTTTTAACAATATCTGCAGCTTGGTTTAAAATGTTCTGCTTTTCTTCAATGTAGTTAATTGCATTAGATCCTGTAAGTGCTTCAATTCTTCTTACACCAGCAGCAACTCCAGATTCAGAAATAATTTTTAAAAGCCCTATTTCTCCTGAATTCCTAACATGAGTACCTCCACAGAGCTCACTACTGAAATCTCCTGCAGAAACAACTCTAACTTTCTGAGAATATTTTTCATTAAATAAAGCCATAGCTCCAGATTCCTTAGCTTCTTCTAAGGTCATCTCCTTCGTTGAAATCTCATGAGCCATCATTATTTCATCATTAACAATTTTTTCTATCTTCAATATCTCCTCTTTGCTTACCGGTGAAAAATGTGTAAAGTCAAATCTAAGCCTATCCTCACCCACATAGGAACCAGCCTGATTAACATGTTCTCCTAAGACTATTTTTAAAGCCTTATGAAGGAGATGGGTAGCAGTATGATTTTTGCATATATTACTTCTTCTTCTACCTTCCACTTCAAGAGTTACAACATCTCCTAAAGAAATGCTTCCTTCAAGCATCTTAATTATATGAATTATTTTACCAGAGACATTCTTTCTGCAGTCTATAACTTCTGCTTTCCCTTTGGAGGAATAAATCCATCCTTTATCTCCAACCTGTCCTCCCATTTCTGCATAAAAAGGAGTTTCATCTACAATAATAAAGCCTTCTTCTCCAGCATTTATCTCCTCAAGAAATGTATCTTTAGCAGAAATCACCTTTACCTCTGCAGTATTCTTTATAGAATTATATCCAACAAAAGCTGTATCTAAAGATTTATCAACCTTATTGATTAAGCTATCCTCAGTGCCCATATAGTTACTGTCCTCTCGGGCATTTCTAGCTCTTTGTCTTTGGTTCTCCATTTCCCTATTGAACTCATCCTTATCTACGGACATTCCCTTTTCTTCTAGAATTTCTTCTGTAAGCTCTAAAGGAAAACCATAAGTATCATAAAGTTTAAATGCTCTTTCGCCAGTAAGGACTCTGCCAGCTTCCTCATTCATCTTATTAATATAATCATTTAATATGCCCATTCCAGCATCAATTGTTTCATTGAATTTATCCTCTTCAATTGAAACTATTTTATTAATGTAAGACCTTTTTTCCTCTAGCTCTGGATAAGCTCCCTTGTAATTTTCAATAACTGAATCAACGACCTTTGTAAGAAATGCTTCTTTTAGTCCGAGCAATCTTCCATGTCTTGCAGCTCTTCTTAAAAGTCTTCTAAGCACATAACCTCTGCCTTCGTTTGATGGTAATACACCATCTGATATAAGAAGTGTACAACCTTTTACATGGTCAGTAATAATTCTAAGAGATATGTCATTTTTTTTGTTATTGCCGTAGGCTATACCAGATAGATTACTCACAGTGTTTAATATATTCTTAACAGTATCTATTTCAAAAATATTATCAACCTTCTGCATAATGGTAGCAATTCTTTCCAGCCCCATTCCAGTATCTATATTTGGATTCTCTAGTTTATGATATACCCCTTTATCGTCTTTATCAAACTGGGTAAAAACAAGATTCCAAAACTCCACGATAATATCCTTTTCTTGGGCATCCATAAACTCTTCTAAGGTATTAACCTTTTTTCCTGCTCTATCATAATGAATTTCTGAACAAGGACCACAGGGACCTTCACCTATTTCCCAAAAGTTATCTTCCTTACCTAATCTAAATATTCTTGATGGTTCAATATCAGTATTATTTACCCAATACTCATATGCTTCATCATCCTCTAAATAAATAGTAACGTAAAGTCTATCCTTTGGTATTCCCAAGGTAACTGTTATAAACTCCCAGGCCCACTTTATTGCCTCTTCTTTAAAATAATCACCAAAGGAAAAATTTCCTAACATCTCAAAAAACGTACCATGCCTAGAAGTCTTACCTACATTTTCGATATCACCTGTTCTTATACACTTTTGACAGGTAGTAACCCTATTATTAGGAGGAGTTTTTATACCTGTAAAATATGGCTTTAAAGGAGCCATTCCTGCATTTATTAATAAAAGACTTTTATCATCCTTCGGCACTAAGGGGAAACTGTCCAACCTTAAATGACTTTTACCTTCGAAAAAGCGCAGATACTCTTCCCTGATTTCATTTGCACCCATGAATTTCATAGTAATCCCTCCGTAAAAAAATAAATATAAAAAGCTCTCATCCCAAGCTAAGGGACGAAAGCATTTGCTCCGCGGTACCACCCTAATTATGTATAACTACATCACTCTTGTTTATAGCTCTAAGACAGCTTCGGTATGTTCAATAAGAAGTTTTCACCAGCCACTTCCTCTCTGCATATCTACCATACTTACTAATTCTCTTCATCGCATAATATTATTTTATAGTGAAAATTATATGATAATATATATCAACTGTCAAGAATCCACTAAAATACTTTAACTCTTTATTTAACTATTTTTTTATTAGTATATTCAATGTATTTAAAACTAAAACATATGGTAGTTAATATCTTCATAAATAACCTTCAATATTACAGCTATGGGAACTGCCAATACCATTCCTATAAATCCTCCTAGTTTTTGCCCTATGAGTAGAAGTATTATTATCATAATTGGATGAATCCTTATGCATTCACCAACAATTTTAGGTGATACTATATCACCTTCAATCTGCTGAATAATAAAAAGTAGAGCTCCAGTCCATACTGCCTTTTCTGTAGATTGAAGAAGTGCTATGAATACAGCAGGAATAGCCCCAAAGAGAGGTCCAAAATAAGGTATTATATTTAAAATACCATTAAATAAAGAAAGCCATATAGGAAAATCCACCTTCAATATAAATAGAGAAATGAAAGTCAGAAAACCAATGATAAAACATAAGATTATCTGAGATAATATATATCTTGAAAGAAGTCTATCCACATCTAAAGCCACATTTTTTAATAACTGCCTCTGCTTACCTGGAAATATCAGCAGAAATTTTCTTCTTAGGAAATCCCCATCGCTTATAATATAATATGTTATAACCGGTATTACTGCAAGGCTTATGAAGCTATCACCAAGTCTGATTAGTGCCATAATCACATTCTGAGAAAAATCAATTATCATATGGTTAATCTTATCGTATATTGTTCTGCTATCAATATTTATAATCTTAACATTTTGAAGATTTAATTTTTCTATTATTGATTTTATTATACTTTCCCCTTCATATACAATTTTTTCTATATTTAAGCTTTCCTTAAATAAGTTAGGTATGAAGAATATCAAAGTTAAAATCACAACTGTAAATATTGAAAGAATGATTAAAATAGCTGATATTTTGCTATGTAGCCCTTTAGATATTAGATATCTATGGAAAGGTTTAAGAATATATGCCATAATATATGAGCTAATTATTATTAATGATATTTCTTTAAATACCGTAGACTTTGTATATAATACAATTATAACAAGTATAATTACTGCAATGACTATAGTAACCGTTAGTCTTTTAGTAAGCTCTTTGGATAAACCCTTCATCATTTAACCTCTTTTCTTCCCTTGTGAGGCAGGGATAGTAGTTTAATCCTTCTTTCATCTCCTATATGTATTAAAAAATCTTCAGCTAATATGCAGCTCTTGGGTAAAATAATGCTTTTCCCATAGATAAGCTTATGTATTAAACCTGAGGAGATAATGATCCCATTCACAGAAAAGGTCCTTTTATCTATTAACAAATCTTCTATTACTCCTAATAGCTCCCCTCGTCCGTTATAAACCTCCATATCCTTTAATATCTTAAAAGATAGAAAATCTCCTTTGCTTATACCATTTACTATCATAACTTTATTAATAGAGATAATGTCTTTTACCTGTACTTGTTGGCTTCTAGAGAAGAGGCTCATAGATGATATTTGAACTCCCTTTAATTCACTATTATGAAAATCTATAAGCAAATCCTTCACTGAACCGAGGCTCTTACCGGATGGATCTACAACCTTCATATATTCAAAATCCTTACTTCTATACATTGCCTTCCTCCTTTTTGAACATATCTTTTGATATACCATAAAAGAATATTTTAATTATTAGCCATAAAATAAAAAAAATACCTTGCAGACAAGGTATTTTCCTCATATTAATTAAATTAGCTTTTTAAAATTTTTATTCCCCATGAACCTCATCATGAATATCCTCATGTTCTTCATAGTCCCATGGCTCTAATCCCTGTGATATTCTGTAATCATTTATTGCTTTATGGATGGCCTCTTCAGCAAGGACAGAACAATGCATTTTTACTGGTGGCAATCCATCTAAAGCTTCAGCTACAGCCTTGTTTGTTAAAGTCCATGCATCCTCTAAGCTCTTACCTATTATTAATTCTGTGGCCATACTAGAGGAAGCTATTGCTGATCCACAACCAAAGGTTTTAAATTTTACATCCTTTATAATATTATCCTCTACTTTAAGATATATTTTCATTATATCTCCACATTTGGCATTTCCAACTTCTCCTATGCCATTGGCATCTTTAATTTCTCCAACATTTCTTGGATTTCTAAAATGGTCCATAACCTTATCACTATATATCATTATTTATTCTCTCCTTTTAAAAAATCTTCCCATAATGGTGACATATCTCTAAGTCTTTGAATTATAGGAGGAAGTACCTCAATGACATATTTAACATCTTCTTCTGTGCTTCCTTCTCCTAAAGTTAATCTTAATGAACCATGAGCTATCTCATGAGGTAGCCCAATTGCAAGAAGTACATGAGAAGGGTCTAATGATCCAGAAGTGCAGGCGCTGCCGCTGGAAGCACAAATTCCTTCAAAATCTAAGGACAAGAGAATTGCTTCACCTTCAATAAAACGGAAACAAATATTAGCATTTCCTGGAAGCCTCTTATCACCCTTAGGTCCATTTAAATGACTATAAGGTATTTTAAGTAGCCCTTCCACAAGTTTATCTCTTAAAGCTGCAACCCTCTTATTTTTTTCATCCATTCCTTCAACAGCAAGTTCAATAGCTTTGCCTAACCCCACAATACCTGGGATATTCTCTGTTCCAGCACGCTTTCCTCTTTCCTGGCCACCACCATGTACGAGATTGTCAATTCTTACTCCCTTTCTAACATAAAGAGCTCCTACACCTTTAGGTCCATAGAACTTGTGGCCTGATAAGGAAAGTAAATCTATATTCATTTTTTTCACATCTATATTTATGTTACCAATGGCCTGAACAGCATCCGTATGAAAAAGTACCTTTTTTTCCCTACAGAGTTTTCCTATTTCCTCAATAGGTTGAATGGTACCTATCTCATTATTTGCAAACATAACTGAAACTAAAATTGTAGTATCCTTTATAGCTGCTTTTAAATCATCAATGCTTATAAAGCCCTCTCTATCAACATCTAAATATGTTATTTCAAATCCCTTTTTCTCTAAATATTCACAAACATGTAATACTGCATGATGCTCTATTTTAGTAGTAATTATATGATTTCCTTTATTTTTATTAGCGTAGGCGATACCTTTAATAGCCCAGTTATCTGCCTCTGATCCTCCTCCAGTGAAGAACACCTCATTGCTCTCTGCTCCTATAGCCTTGGAAACTCTTTCTCTACTTAAATCAATTGCCCTTTTTGTTTCCCTAGAGAGGCCATAGAAGGATGATGGGTTACCAAATTTTTCTGTAAAATAGGGAAGCATTTCATTAAGAACTTCTTCCTTCACATAGGTTGTTGCTGCATAATCCATATATACAGTCTTATTCATTTAGCTCACTCCCATTAGTAATATTAATTGTTAACTTATTAAAGTTCAGTCTTGCATAATCATCTATAATATCTTGAAGGGTAACAGCTTCCATCACACTTTCAATACTATCCTTAATTTTTTGCCAAAGAAGTCTTGTAGCACAGCAATCAACATTACTACATGCCACACCATCTACACATTCAGATATTTCAATAGGACCTTCCAATATATACATAATCTCAGAAACAGTTATCTCTCCTGGAGGCTTGTTAAGCAAATAACCTCCCTGTGCCCCTCTTATGCTGGTAATAAGCTTAGCTTTTCTAAGGGGAGCGAAGAGCTGTTCTAGATAATATTCAGAAATATTTTGTCTTTTTGAAATGCTCTTAATGGATACTGCACCTTCTGTACAGTGGATAGCTAGGTCAACCATTGCCTTTACTCCATATCTTCCTTTGGTGGAAAGCTTCATTATATCACCCCTTTAATTCTGAGTAAATTACTATAGATTAACAAAATCATAATATCAAATCCTAGTATTAAAGTCAACAATAAATATAACCTAATGTTAAATTTCTATCACCATTTGTTATTTTTCCTTTACGCTCTCCCAGTACTTCTTTATACTATCCTCATATTTATTCTTTCCATAGTTATAAAAAGTAAGATTTTTTACATTGTCAGGAAGATATTGTTGTTTAATATAATTATTCTGATAGTTATGAGGATACTTATAATTTTGCATTCTTCCTAAAGCATCAGCTCCAGAATAATGTCCATCTCTTAAATGGGAAGGAATCTCTCCAATATTTATTTTATCTAAAGTTTCTAATGCTGCCCCAATAGCCATAACAGCACTATTGGATTTTGGTGCCGTGGCCAAAAGTATAACCGCCTCAGATAAAGGGATTTGCGCTTCAGGAAATCCTAAGTTATTGGCTGCATCTGTACATGCCTTTACAATTGTTATAGCTTGAGGAAAAGCTAAACCTATATCTTCTGAGGCTATAACTAAAAGTCTTCTAATAATTGATGGAAGATCGCCAGCTTTAATAAGCATAGCTAGATATAAGAGGGCAGCATCAACATCACTTCCTCGAATGGATTTTTGAAACGCACTAAGTATATCATAATGTTTATCTCCATCCCTATCATAGGTGAAATTGCTTTGAGAAAACTCTTTTGCAAGGGCAGAATCTATAGCAACATCTACATTTCTATGAGTATTAATGATTAGCTCCAAAACATTCAAAGCTCTCCTAAAATCACCTTGGGATGCATTGCTTATAATATCAAGAGCATTATCATCTATTTTTATATTTCTGCTATTATCTTCTTTATTAATTTTCTGAAGTACTGTTAAAACACCTCTCTTTATATCTTTGTTAGATATTGGCTTAAATTCTATCACTGTAGCTCTACTTAATATTGCTTTAAAAACATAAAAATATGGATTTTCAGTAGTACTTCCAATAAGAGTTATTTGACCTCTTTCCATAAATTCCAAAAGAATCTGCTGTGTTTTCTTAGGAAAATGATGTATTTCATCTATATATAATAAAATTCCTTGATATCCCATAATAGTGTCAATCTCAGAAATAACTTCTTTTATATCTTTAGTCGAGTCTGTTGTGGCATTAAGCTTGTGAAATCTTTTATTAGTCATTTCGGCAATTATGTAAGCAAGGGTAGTTTTTCCAGTGCCTGGAGGCCCATAAAAGATCATATTTGGTATAAATTTAGACTCAATAATCCTATTTAATATCCTTCCCTTACCTAGGATATGCTCCTGACCGATTATTTCTTCTATTTTACTTGGTCTCATTCTATCTGCTAAAGGTCTTGACATCTTTATCACCTCTCTGTAATAAGGATATTCTATCATAGTTAACTCTAAAAAATAAATAAAGGCTTCCATTTTATTTGGAAACCTTTATTTATTTACTTCATATATACTTTTGTTCCATCACTACCAAGGAGTGCTCCCTTAGCCTTCGTAATAGAAGTTATCAAAGCGCTTCTGCCTTTCTTTGAGGAGGCAAATTTTGTTGCTGCTTTTATCTTAGGAAGCATAGAGCCTGGTGCAAAGTGTCCTTCTTCCATATACACCTTTGCTTCTTCTATAGATAACTCATTTAGCCACTCTTCTCCTTCTCTCCCATAATTTACTGCAACCTTATCAACAGCTGTAAGAATGAGAAGTATATCTGCTTCCAGTATTTCTGCCAGGACTTCTGAAGCAAAATCCTTGTCTATTACAGCGGCAATTCCCTCTAGCATTCCTGCTCTCTCTATAACTGGAACACCTCCGCCTCCTACTGTAATTACCATGTGTCCATCCTTTAGAAGGGTTTTAATTACTTTTTCCTCCACTATCTCTAAAGGAAGAGGGGATGGTACTACCCTCCTATAGCCTCTATTAGCATCAGCCTTCATTATATAGCCTTTCTCCCTTTCAAGAGTCTTGGCCTCTTCCTCTGAGAAGAAGGATCCCACTGGTTTAGTAGGATTCTTAAAGGCTTCGTCTTCAATGTTAACCTTTACTTCCGTTATTACAGTAGCAACTTCTTTCATTATAGCCCTTGAGGTGATTTCATTTCTTATAGCCTGTTGGAGATGATAACCTATATATGCTTGACTCATAGCTCCACACTCAGGAAAAGGCATTATAGGTTTTAATTTATCCAATGAGGCTGCTCCCTCATAAGCTGCAACAATTTGTCCCACCTGTGGCCCATTGCCATGAGTAATAATTAATTCATGTCCAAGCTCTAATATATCTACTAAGATTTTAGCCGTGGCTTTTGAAGTCTCAAGCTGAGCCTTAGCAGATATATCCTTAGGATTTTCCTGCAGTGCATTGCCACCTAAAGCAATAACAATTCTAGCCATATTTCCTCCTAAAGTGTTGCCACCATCACCGCTTTTATAGTATGCATTCTATTTTCTGCTTCGTCGAAAACCTTTGAATGCTTGCTTCTAAATACCTCATCATCAACTTCCCTAATATCTAAGCCCTGCTCTTCAAAAATACTTTTAGCAGTATCCGTATTAAAATCATGATAAGAAGGTAAACAATGCATGAAAAGTACATCCTCATTTTCTGTTTTTCTAAGCATGTCCATTGTTACTTTATAAGGAGAAAGGAGTTTAATTCTTTCAAGTAATTTATCCTCTTCTCCCATTGATACCCAGATGTCTGTATAGATAACATCGGCACCCTTTATATCCTCAATATTTTCTGTCATATTAATAGAGGCACCAGTTTCCCTAGCAACTTCAGTGACTTTATTAATTATCTCTTTATCTGCCCAGAGTTCCTTTGGAGCTAAAGCTGTATAGCTTATTCCCATCTTTGCACAGCCATACATGAGAGCATAACCCATATTATTTCTCCCATCCCCTACAAAGACAAATTTTATTTTATTTAAAGGCTTTTTAATGTTTTCTTCAATGGTAAGAAGATCCGCTAAAACCTGAGTGGGATGATCTACATCCGTTAATCCATTCCATACAGGAACTCCTGAAAACTCCGCTAGCTTCTCTACAGTTTCCTGTTTAAAGCCCCTATATTCAATACCATCATAAAATCTTCCTAAAACCTTTGCTGTATCTTCTAGGCTCTCTTTCTTTCCCATCTGTGAGTTTGTAAGGAAAGTTACTTGTGCCCCCTCATCAAAGGCTGCGGTTTCAAAAGCGCATCTGGTTCTTGTTGAGCTTTTATCAAAAAGCAAAACTATGCTTTTACCATCTAAGAGCCTATCTTTAACCCCTAACCTCTTCTTTGTCTTTAAGTCCTTTGCAAGTTCTAGAAGATATCTTATTTCCTCTGGAGTAAAATCCATAAGTGTTAATAAGCTTCTTCCTTTTAAATTAACTGGCATTTTTCAGTCCCCCTTAATAATTTATATCATCTCTATATAAAGGCATACTCATGCATCTTGGGCCGCCTCTTCCTCTGGAAAGCTCCGCACTTGGCATTGTTAGCACCTTTATTCCATGCTTATCTAAGATTTCATTGGTAACATAATTTCTATTATAAGTAACGACCACACCAGGAGATATTGCTAGAGTATTTGATCCATCATTCCACTGCTCTCTCCCAGAGACAATTGCATCACCACCACCACATTGAATAAGATCAACGGACGGCACTTCTAGTGCTTTACTGAGTACCTTGTTAATACTATCCTCTTGAGCCTTAAACTCTAATATTCCTTTATTACTTAAAGTGATTTCATACACCCTAAGTGGTCCTTCAATGGCAGGATGTATAGTAAACTTATCATAATCCACCATAGTAAAAACCGTATCTAAATGCATAAATGCTCTACAGGAAGGTATATCAAATACCAGCACCTTTTCAAAGGCAGAATCTCCCTTTAGGAGCTTTTCAGCAGCTATCTCAATGGCTTCAGGAGTTGTCCTTTCACTACAGCCCATGGCAACCACTTTATTGGACAAAACCAACAGGTCTCCACCTTCAATGCTATAGGTCATATAATTTGAGTACCAATGTGGTATTTCTTTATTAGAGTACTGAGGATGATATTTAAATATCCACTCTAAAAATAAAGGTTCTCGTCTCCTTGCATTAGTTTTCATTGTGTTTATACTTATTCCTCTTCCCAATACTGCTCCAGGATCTCTTGTAAAATATAAATTGGGCATTGGATCTAAGTAAAAGGGATATTTATTAGTTATAAGCTCCGAAAGTGATGTAATATTCTTAACATTCACTTCATTCTTTCTTATCCCTGCCATTAATTTTTCTATCATTTCTTCCACTGATAAAGAAATCAAGTGGTTTACAAGGGCTTTTTTCAACCCTCTAGATGTTATATTGCTCGCCTCCAAAAAAGCTTCAATAAAAGACTCTCTTAGCTCTTTGGTACTTAGGGTTTCTCCTAGAAGAGTCTCAAGATATAGAACCTCTACTCCTTCAGATTGTAATAATTTTGCAAAGCCATCATGCTCTATTCTAGCTGCTTCTAAAAAAGGAATATCATCAAAGAGCAGCTTTTCCAAATAATCTGGTATTAAGTTCTCGATTTCTTTACCTGGCCTGTGAAGAAGAACCTTCTTAAGCCTACCAATCTCACTATTAACCTTAAGCGGTGCACTCAAAGCCTTTCCCCCTATCCATAGATAATAGTTGTAAAATTTTTCAATACATATTTAAACGTATACATTTATCTTTACATAAAAAATTCCGGACCAATTTTAATATAACTAAGGTCCGGAAATTTTTACTCCTATTGAAAGGACCTATAATTAGTCGTTAAAATAACAGCTTACTACCTCTCCATAGAAGGCTACATGATGGTCATCATTGTAGTACCAGGAATCTGAAAAATCATCCTTTATTAATTGTGGATCCAGTTCATGCTTATATAAAATTTTACATTCGAAATATAATCCACAATTCTTTATTGTAGGGGTTTTAACATCCCTGGCTTCTTGAAGCTCAACTCCCGTAAGCTCATACTTATCCACATCACGACCAGATTTTGAACCAAAAAAGTTTAAAGCCTTTTTCATTTCACTGTTTGTGGGAATACTTACAGTAAAGGTATCTGCCTTATCTAGCAAGTTAAATATATGTCTTGATTTTCTAACCATTACTGTAAATACTGGCTTCCCCCATAAATATCCCATGGTAGCCCAAGAAACAGTACTGGTGTTAACTTCCTCATCTATTTTAGCCGTTAAAAATGCTCCCTGTTTCGATAAGTACTTCATACCTTTTTCCATACATCGTATAAAATCCAAAGCCATAAATCATCCTCCTATTGCTATATTAAGAATATTATAGCATATGTGAATAAAGAATGTAGCTTTTACGACAATGTATAAGAATTATTTACTTTTATTTAATATAATGAAGAAAAAAATCACAATGATAAGCTATTTTTTAGAATTTCTAAAGCTGCTTCTTTATTAATTGTACTTAATACTCCTGCAGAGGACATTATATAATCCTTATCTATGTGTACCATTGCTTCTTTTCTAGGAAGCATAGTCATATCCTCCTTAGAATATTTTAATGAAGATAATATTTCATCTCCCCTTCCTAGACCTATTAAAGCACCCCCAGTACCTATGATATATTTTATTTTAGATAGATCCTTACCATAAGCTACATAATCCCCTTTAACTCCATATAATCTTTTAAGACTTCCTACATGGCGATTCACAGCTATCTCCGCAGCTTTCCTGGCTAGAAGCAAGGATGCATCGTATTCTTCCCTGGTTTTAGGAATAGCCTTAACTCTTCCTAATAACTCTTCTCTAGTTATATTTCCTATTTCATAGTCTTCTAATTGATTAATTACATTTAGAGCATTTAAAAATATTCCCAAGTCTCCCTCTACAGTTCTTTTAGCTTTGGGCTCCGGTGATAATAATATCTCCTGAATTTTTACATCCCCATTAGTAACTGAATGAACATCGGTGGTTGCACCTCCTACATCTATAACCATTACATCACCAAAGGAAGAATATAAAAGCTCCGCACTTTTCATAACCGCTCCTGGCGTTGGAAGTATGCTTCCCTTTATCATATTTCTGATTTTGCTCATGCCCGGAGCTAAAATTATATTATCCTCAAAAGCCTTTTGAATTATCCTTCTTGCTGGCTCTACATTAAGTGTATCTACCCTTGGATAAACATTTGGAACAATATATATCTCTTCTTTAGAAAACAGTTCCCTCATATCATCCTGAAGAGCTATATTTCCACAGTATATTATCGGGATATTAAGCCCTTCTTCTTTAAATGCCCTAGCATTAAATAATGCTGTTTCCTCTTCACCAAAATCCGTTCCTCCTGATATCATAATGAGGTTTGGTTTAAGAGCTTTAATTTTTTTTATATCTCTTTCTTTAATTTTTCCTGCTGTTATAAACTGTATATTACCTCCAGCGCCTAAAGCCGCTTCTCTAGCCGCCTTCACTGTCATTTCTTCTATAAGACCGTGTACCGTTAGCTTTAGTCCACCCGCTGCACTGCTGGATGCTAGCATCAAGGAATAATCCACTTCTAAACCTAGATTTTTTTGTAAATTATCTAAAGCCCTTTCAAGTCCAATGCTCACATCCTCTTCTAATACCGTTGTATAACTTCTACCTTGTCCTACAACTACCGCACCCTTAGGAGTACTATTAATCGCTGTTATAAGAGTTGTTGTGCTTCCTATTTCGGAGATTAAATAATCTACCTTCATAAGTGTCACCCTCTTTTCTTTTGTAGCTGATCATGGATAAAGGTTGCAACATGAATTCCTTTAGTTCCTCTACCAAAGCCTCCGTCCATACCATTATCCCTTGCAATCTTATCTTCTACCTGGGTTCCTCCAGAAATTATTATAAGCCTGTCTCTAATTCCTTTCTCCACAGCTAAATCATGAAGCTTTTTCATATTTTTAGTATGAATTTCGTTATGACTAATTATTGTGCTTATCATAACTACTTGGGATTGAGTTTCCACTGCAGCATCTAATAGCTTTTCTAAAGGACAGGAGGTTCCTAGATAATTACACTCTATTCCGTATTTTTCTATTCCTCCATGTTTAATATCTAATATCTCTCTTAGACCAACGGAATGCTCATCCTCTCCCACTGTAGCCGCCACTACTCTCAGAGGATTTTTACTAAAGAAATCCTTTAAAAAATCCTCACCAAGCTGTCTTTTAGGCTCTTTTATCTCTAAATCCTCTTTTTTTATTATAAAGTTAACCTTTCCTTTTATTTCAACTAATGTTCCCTCATCTTTATGAAGCACTTGCTTATGAATCACCTCAACCTCGGAAAGATTCATTTTCTTACCAATCTCTAAGGCAGCAGCTTCACTTATTAGTTCATTCTCTGGTATGCAAAGAGTTACGGAAACTATCCCATCCTTAGACCATTGAACCTCCGGAACAATATTATTTTTATCGCTATTTTCCTTCAATCGTACATTAACGTTATCCTCTTCATCTAATTCATCTATATATATTATTTTTTCATGATTGCACAAGGTGCATTTATTTATAGGATCACAAGGTTTACAAATATCTTTTGGCAAAGAATTATAGCCAAAATGAGAACATACGGGAGCATAGTAATTTTTCTCTCTCATTATAATGGATTCGGCCCCTATACCACCTTTTATAGCTCTGGCAATACCATCTCCTGCTCTTTCAGGGTATTCTCCAGAATCTACAAAGAACCCTTCCTCAACAGCTGTAAAGTATCCCCCAACCTCTAATATCTCCTGGAGAAAGAGAACTGCTCTTTCCTTAATCTCTCTTACCTTTTCAGGAAGGTAGCCTTCCTTTTTAAGCTCCACAAGTTCCTTAAGTCCATCCATACCTATTAATGCTTGCTTAGCAGTATTAATTGCATGGATATTATTATAGTGCCAAGGAACATTTCTACCTTCATCAGGGGTTATAGTGCTTTGTATGTCCACAGAAGTTAGCTTTGAAATAAGTAAATTAAGGGTATGACTAACAGTGGCTTCCCTAGTGCAGGATTCTATATATTTTGTGTTCATTTGTGCCCTCATTTTATAATCTTTAAAGAGATCTCTTAGGGCAACTGCATAGGGTAAATCAAGCCTTAAGCACGGTGCAGGTGAAGCAGTTGGAGGAACTGTGGAAAGTGCTATAAGCTCCTGCTTCATTCCAACCTTCTTAGAAAAGATACAATTAATCGCATGTTGAACCATGAGTTCAGGCATAACCTTATACCCCTTCATTGCCGTTGCATTTGCATTATGAGCACCATCTATTTGAAGCATATCCGCTGAAGCCATTACCTTTTTAGCCTCTGCTGCATCAACAAAGGATCGAAGCATATTAATATTTCTGTATAGAACATTATACTGGGGATCCTGATGAGCACCATTAACCCCCTCCTCAGCGAACATAACAGCAATATCTGGTCCTGCTATTCCAGAAACATATGAATGGAAATTTATATCCCTGCCAACCTCTTCTTCAATTATGTCAAGAGCTTTTCTTGTAGCCCTTACCTCCTTTCTAGTAATTGGCACTCCACCAATTCCTTCAGGTGTACCCTCAATTAAGCCATCATAATGACTTTGACCCGCTGTCCTTATTACCATAATGTGATCTGCACCGTGATAAGCGCTCATTCTCATCCTTCTAATGTCATCCTCAAATCTTCCTGAGGCAATCTCTGTGGTAATAACTGGCTCAGGTTGAGGATCAATGCCATTAAAGCTTCTTGCTGAAGGCAAGGGCTGAGAAGATTTAAGAGGCTCTGATATGTCACTATAGTAGAATTCACCAACCTTTCCCGGTGATTTCTTTCTAAAGGTCCACCCTCTCCTTTTTGGACTAAAGTTCTCTAGATCTTTAAGTATTTCCTCAACTTTTAGCTTATTATTTTCCTCCATTAGACCTTCTCCTCACAAAGTAGTATTTTTACCTCTTCCCATTCTTTACCAGCAGCTAGTATTAATCCTGCCTCCCTATAGGGAATGCTATTTTTGTTGCTTAAAGTCAGTACAGCATTTCCCATGCCATATCCTAAGAGCTTCCACTTAGCTCCATGCCTTACAATAGCTTCAGCTTCTAAACTAGAAAATCCCATGCGAAGAAGCACACTCCTTTCTATGGCTGGAGAAGTATGATAATAAGCTATGTCTACCAAAGGCTCTACAATTTTTTCAGATAGTTTCCAGAAATAATTATAAAGTTCTTCATCGGATAAGTTTTTGATTTTTTCTCTTCTGATTTGAAAATCCTCTTCTCTTTTCATTTCATTTCTCCCTTTAGATTATAAATTGTTTTCAAAAAGGTATCTTCTTACTCTTTCTACAGTCCATTTAGTTTCTTCTGCTAAGAACTCTATTTCCTCCTGCATAAAAACTTTCTTACCTGTATTATTGAAAACATTTCTTAGATAAGATTCTCGAAGCTTATCTAAGGAATATTCTTTAATAATTATTTTTGATGGATCTTGGGGTATAATAAGATTCACTCCTGGCACCTCATCCTTTGGGTTTCCACGGAAAATTTCAATGCCATTACTTCTTGCAAAGGTTAGTTGAGGCATAATATCCTTTCCTGCACCAGTATACTCAGTCTCCTGAACAACAATAATATCATCATCATCATATTCCTGTGCAAGGACAAAGGCAGCTGCAAGAGATGTATTTCCTGCAGGTCCTCTTTCTATGCCTTGAAGCTTTGAAAGTAGTTCTGTAATATAAAAAACCTCTCCTTGTGTTACTCCTACATATCTATTAAGGTATCTTAAAGCTCTTGCTGCACTCCGAGGCACATCTGATCTATCTGGATTTACCACAAAAGGTACCCCGAATCCTGTATGACCTGTAGTAAAGGACTTTCTGTTAAAATCACCCTCAGAAGCCATATGCAATCCTTGTAAATCTACAGATGCTCCTATTATCTCTGTGTCTAATGCACCAGCCTTAATGATCCCTCTTGCAGTTCCGGTAACATTACCACCCCCAGCGTGAGTTACTATTACTGCCCGAGGGTCCTTATTATATCTCTCACGACATTGTTCTATGATTTCATATCCCAAGGTTTCTACTCCTGCAATGCCGTACATAGAATAAAGAGACGCATTATAGTATCCTGTGTCTTCTAATATCTTTAAAAACACATAAAAGAGTTCCGGTCCAAGGGTTAATCTAAGCACCTCAGCGCCAAGGCTCTCACATTTTCTTCCCTTTTCTAGTATTTCTGGCTGCCCCACCTTTTTTGAGTCATAGCACTCTTGTACAATTATGCATTTTAATCCTTGCATTGCTGCTTGGGAAGCCACTGCAGAGCCATAGTTACCAGAGGTTGCTGCTGCTACCCCTTTATAGCCCTTCACCCTTGCATCATAAACAGAAAGAGCAGCTCTCCTATCTTTAAAGCTACCAGAAGGATTACAGCTTTCATCCTTAATTAATATCCTAGCTGCTTTTCCTGTTTTAGATACCTTTCTAGCAAGGTTAGTAATATTCTTAAGCTCTAAGATTGGTGTATCTCCTACACCAAGACTTCGTTGTAGCTCTCTTACCTCCAGAAGAGAGAGTTTAGTTTCTCTCATCATAGCTTCATAGTCGAAGATGATACCTGCTTTTTCAAATTTACTATAGTCCACACCCATGGACCTTTTAAGTATTTCCTGCTTTCTATCCATAAGCTCATAATATTTACTCATTTTAATTTACTCCTTTTTCTAAAGGAAAAAGCATTTCTAAAGCCTCAACTCCAGCAGTTGCAACTTCTGGGACAAAATCACCAAAATCATGCTTGTAACGCGGTTCAATTTCTGTAACCTTACCTTTTACATATCTACCAGTAATTGTCTTGATAATCATTTCGCTTCCTATCTCACCTTCTTCAAGAGTAAAGCCCCTATTCCACTGCTTCATATCAGTAGAAGCTGTATCTCTTGGAAGATTTTCAGCTCTATCTTCCTTATTAAGTACTACTAGCTCCACTTCTACCCATGTATTTTTAGGAATCATCTTAATGTGCTCCTTCTTTTTGATAATAATCTCTCTGATCGCTAAAGCTATTTTCTATACCATGAGGTAGAGGTAAGTCTAACATTGTTTTAAGTCCAGGAGCTGCACTTATAACCTGTGGTATCATATTTACCGCCAAAGCTATAGTTCCAACTCCCCCTGGAGTCTCAGGAGTAATTTTCATGTTCATATTTGGATCTCCAGTGATTTCAATATAATCCCCAGTATTTACATTCTCTAGTTCTGGTAATACTTGCTGAGGGTGCTCCATAATTATGATGTCCTCTCCTCTTCTCTTACCTACAGCAATATGCTTACAACCAGCCACCATTCCAGGTTTAACCTCTGCATATTCTGTTTTTCTATATACTGAAGATATAATTGGTTCACGGCTCTCAGTAATCTCATCAATTTCTATTCCCAGTGCTTTAGCCACTAGAGCTATAGACTGCTTAAAACCTATATGCCCAACAATTTCTCCACTTTCTAGTCCCTGTAAAAATTCTTCAGGGCTTGTTCCTACTCCTTGGGTTTTCATAACTGTTGTTCCAAAAGGAGATAAGTCATTTACTCTAACCGCTTTTATCTTTTCAATCTTTCTACTTGCTGCAGAGAGCACTATAACCAAAGTATCGAGAACAAAACCTGGATTAACACCAGTGCCTAAAAGAGATACTCCCATCTCCTTGGCCAGTTTATCCATTTTCTCTGAAAGTTCCATAGATGCAGTATAAGGATAAGCCATTTCCTCAGCAATGGTTATACAATTCTTTTTAGCTCTTAATATCTTTTCAATATATGGATATACCCCTTCTACAAAAGAATCTATAGCTAATAAAACTATATCTCCATTTTTTAATACCTTGTCCAAATCATCACTGATAATTACTTCTTCATGATTAGTTAGATTAAAAATTTCCTTGAGTTTCCTGCCTACCTTATTTGGATCCTTGTCTACTGCACCGGTTATTTCTATTCCTTCTTTAGAACTAAGCATTTTTACCATCCCTGAGCCCATGGCTCCCAGTCCACAAACTATAACCTTAATACTCAAAATAACGCCCCCTTTTAGTAAATATATAAGCAAATTTCATACCAAGATTTTTAAAATAAAAAAGAGTGACTTTTCCTTAATATATAAACAAAAAACTCTAGTAGCTGCAAAATAATTTGCTCTACTAGAGTTTTATATAGTTATTTAGCGCAAAAATATTTGCTTTTATGCAAGTATTTTTGCACTTATGTGAGCTTTTTCAATTTATATTGAAGATTTTGTCTGCTTAAGCCCAGTTCCTTTGATGCTTTACTAATATTATTTTCATGTTTCTTCAAGGCTTTTAATATTATTTCCTTTTCTATTTCTTTTAAATGCTCCTGTAGTGATAGCTGCTGTGCACTTGAGCAATCAGATTTAAGAAAAGGCACAGGAGTATCTCCCTTTATTCCTGTAAGAGCTAATAATTCCTTATCCTCAGACATAATACAAGCTGACTCAATAATATTCTTTAGCTCTCTAACATTTCCTGGAAAGTCATGCTTCTGAAGCATTAATAGGGCTGAGCTTTCCATTCCTTTAATCTCTCTTCCAAAGGCTTTATTATATTGAGCTATAAAAGAATCAACTAGAAGAGGTATATCCTCCTTCCTCTCTCTAAGAGGAATAACATTGATTCTCACTACGCATAGGCGGTAGTATAAATCCTTACGAAGTTTACCATCACTTATAAGCTTTTCTGGCTCCTCATTAATACAGGCAATAACCCTTACATCCACTTCAATTTCCTTTGCAGAGCCTATAGGACGTATGTATCCCTCTTGCAATGCTCTAAGGAGCTTTGCTTGAAGATTAATATCCATAGAATTAATTTCATCAAGGAATAGCGTTCCTCCTTTTGCCTGAAGAAATAAGCCTTCCTTATTTTCTGCACCGGTAAAACTTCCTTTAAGGGTTCCAAAGAGCATTCCCTCCAATAGTTCTGAAGGAATGGCTGCACAGTTAATTGCAATAAAGGGTCTTGAAGATCTAAGACCATCATAATGTATGCTTTGAGCAAATAGCTCCTTACCACTACCAGTCTCTCCAGATATTAAAACAGATGCTTTAGAGGAGGCAGCTTTCTTTCCTCTCTCAATGAGTCTTAGCATATCAGGATTTTTAGTTATAATGTCATGAAAACAGTACCCTTTACTTTTAGAAGAGCTATGCTTCTCTAAGGTTGTTAATTTTTGAGAAAGCTCCTTAAGCTGTGTCATATCTTTTGATATTTCAATAGCCGCAATAATATTGTTATCCCTAAAAACTGGGACAGTAGTATTGATAGTAGTCACTTCTTTACCATAATAAACACTGTATTTTTGTACAATATCTGTGAATTCCTTTTTATATTTTATGGAGTTCATAAGGGTTGAAGCTGTATCATCAATAGAGCTAATTTCACTAACCCTTTTTCCAATTACCTTCTCGCTTTTAACTCCTTCAATCTTTTCCATAGATGAATTATAGTATATGGTTTTTCCCTGTTCATCAACAATATGAATACCCTCATTTAGGTTATCAAGAAGTGTTTCTAATATTTCTTCACTGCCTCTCATAATTTCCCCACATCTTAAACTTAATTATTCATATAAAGGATATTTATTACATAGGGCACTTACCCTATCCTTAGCTTCTTGAAGATCCCCGTCTCTATTTTCTGTTACGTAATTTATTATAGCTGCAATTTCTTTCATATCCTCTTCCACAAATCCTCTGGTTGTCACTGCTGGCGTTCCTATTCTAATACCGCTAGTCACAAATGGGCTTAAGGTTTCAAAGGGTACAGTATTTTTATTTACTGTAATACCTATACTATCTAATAAATGCTCCATATCCTTACCAGTTATATTTTTATTAGTTAAGTCAATTAGCATTAAATGATTATCAGTACCTCCACTAACAAGAATAAAGCCATAAGACATTAACTCCTGTGAAAGAACCTCAGCATTTTTTAAAACCTTCTTGCTATAATTCTTAAAGTTTTCTTCCATTGCTTCCTTAAAGCATACTGCCTTTGCAGCAATAATATGCATCAAAGGTCCTCCCTGCATACCAGGAAAAATATTTTTATCTATTAACTTTGCATATTTTTCCTTACATAATATAGCTCCTCCCCTTGGCCCTCTAAGAGTTTTATGAGTAGTTGTAGTTACAAAATCAGCATAAGGTACTGGTGATGGATGAAGACCTGCAGCTACTAATCCAGCTATATGAGCCATATCTACCATTAAATAAGCTCCTACTTCATCTGCAATTTCTCTAAACTTCTTAAAGTTAATTATTCTTGGATAGGCACTTGCTCCTGCTATAATCATTTTTGGCTTTTTATCTAAAGCAATCCTTCTTACCTCTTCATAATCTATAACTCCTGTTTCTTTTGAAACACCGTAAGAGACTATATTAAATAACCTTCCAGAAAAATTAACTGGGCTACCATGAGTGAGGTGTCCTCCGTGGCTTAAATCCATACCTAAAACCGTATCTCCAGGATTTAACACAGCAAAATAAACCGCCATGTTAGCTTGTGATCCAGAATGAGGTTGTACATTAGCATGGTCTGCATTAAATAATGCCTTTAATCTATCCCTAGCTAAATCCTCTACCTTGTCTACAACTTCGCAGCCACCATAATATCTTTTTGCCGGATAGCCTTCTGCATATTTGTTTGTAAGGGGAGATCCCATAGCTTCCATACAGGCTTTGCTTGTAAAATTTTCTGACGCTATAAGCTCAATATTATTTTTCTGTCTCATTTCTTCTTGATTTATTAAATCAAGTATTTCATTGTCAGTAATTTTCAAATTATCAAAATTCATAGTATACACCTCTTCTGTTTTAGTCTTACTTATAATTATAGGGTTTATATGGTAGTACTTCAACAAAACTTTCTCATATCTATCATTTTATTTAATTAATAATACTTTAACGTAATAAAACCCTTGTGTAAAAATAGCATTTCTTGTTATAATACATCAGAAATATTTTTAAGGAGCCAATATAATGAATCAACAATCTATAATAAAATTAGCTACTGAAGCTGGAAAAATAATTTTAGAAAATGGCGGAGAAACCTACAGAGTTGAAGAAACCATTAATAGAATCTGCGCTTCCTATGAAGTTGAATTTATCGAGAGCTTTGTTACTCCAACAGGCATAATGGTTTCAGCCTATACCTCTTCTGGTGATAACGTGTCCGTAATTAGAAGAATAAAAAGAAGATCTGTAGACTTAGAAAAAATTTCTAGAGTAAATGATCTTTCTAGAGACATATCACTAAGTAAACTAACCCCTGAGGAATTTGATTATAAGCTTAAGGAAATAAACTCAATTCCTAGATATACTTTAACAAAAACATTATTTTTTGCAGGCATTGCTGCTGCTTTTTTTACTCTTTTATTCAACGGAAGCTTTAAAGACTCATTAATTGCTTTTTTCATTGGAGTTATAATTAAATTTATTACTATTTTATCTAGCGAACTTAAAATTAATGATTTTTTTGTAAATATCCTAGGTGGTGCAATAGCTTCAATAATTGCTCTTTTCTTTGTTTATATTGGTATTGGCAATAATGTTGATAAAATTATTATAGGATCAATTATGCTACTAGTACCAGGTATTGCTATAACAAATGCTATAAGAGATACTATAGCAGGTGATCTCCTTTCAGGAGTTGCCAGGGCTGTGGAAGCCTTTTTAATCGCCGTTGGTATTGCTGTAGGTAGCGGTGTAGTTATTGGTATGTGGCTAAATATAATGGGAGGTGTTATCTAGTGCTGTGGGGCTGTATTTACGCATTTTTTGCATCCTTGGGCTTTGGTATAATATTTAATATAAGAGGAAATAAACTACTTTTAGCTTCATTAGGAGGAGCCTTAGGTTGGTTTTCCTATTCCTTATCTTTACATCTGGGAATTAATAATTTTTCTTCTCTAGCCATTGCAGGCCTTTCCTTCAGTTCCTATTCTGAGGTAATGGCAAGAGTATGTAAAACTCCAGTGACTATATTTATAATATGTGCTCTCATCCCTCTTGTACCTGGAGGAGGAATGTACTATACAATGCTAGAGGTTATTCAAGGAAACTTAGCCAAAGCTCTTGAAACCGGTGTTGAAACCATAGCCAGTGCTGGATCCCTTGTGATAGGTATGCTTATGGTTTCTTCAATTATGAAGCTCATTAAAAATTATAAACAGAGATATTATGGACAAGAATAGAATAAGCACTTCCGAAGGAAGTGCTTATTTTATAAAAGAATTTAATGTATCAATAAGCTGTTCAAGACCTTCCTCCTGATAGCTTCCCTTTTCTACGCCCATACAATTCCTTGCATAATTTTCTATAAGAAGCCCTCCAACTTTATTGATGGCAGCTCTTACTGCCGCTATCTGTACTAGAACATCCTTACAGCAAACCTGACTATCAACCATTTTGTAAATCCCCTTAACCTGACCTTCTATCCTTCTAAGCCTAGTTAATAGGTTCTTTTGCAATTCTTCATTTATATCAATTTCTATTTGATTATTATCCATTGTTTCTCCTCCTTATACCTATACCCCGTATATTACTTGTATAATATCATGGATATTGAAAAATATCAACGTTTATAGTTTTAATCATCTTATAATAAGAATACCACCATAAAAATGGTGGTATTCTAGCTATTTTTCTTCTTTTTTACTAAGAGATATACCTAAATCTCTTAACTGTTTTTCATCTACTATATTAGGTGCTTCCGTTAGATAACAGAAGGCATTTTGATTTTTAGGAAAGGCTATAACCTCCTTGATATTATCTATATTTGCAAGGAACATAACCATTCTATCAAAACCAAAGGCAAGACCTCCATGAGGTGGTGG
>JAEXZL010000189.1 GCA_023451395.1 Bacillota bacterium
CAGCTGTCCTTGCCAGGGCTTCCATTGGGTCTAAAAAGCCTTCTCCTATAGAATAGCTCTTTTTAATTAATGAAAGCTCTGTACATCCTAGTATAATCACCTCTGCCCCCTTTTCTCGAAGCTCTGAAACCACCTTGTTAAACTTCTGAATGTCCACAGCTTTTCCTGCCTTAATCTCCTTATAGATAAGGTCCATAACAAAGCTCTGAGCTATAGGCGATGGAGTTATTACCTTAAAGCCTTCCCTTTCAAGATTAGCTTTAAAAGTGCCTGCCTTAAGGGTTCCATCTGTGGCCATAAGTCCAATGGAGCTTATTTTATTTTCCTTTAGGCAATTAGCTGTTTCTTTCATCATATCAATTATTGGTAAATCAATACCCTTTTTTAATTCCTTTAAGAAGCTATGAGCGGTTATACAAGGAATTGCTATATATTTTGATCCTTGTGCCTTAAGCTTTTCTCCTATGGAAATCATAGGAGGTATGGGATTACCTTTGCTTTTATCAAAAATATAACTAGTCCTATCAGGAATGGAAGGACTGTTATAGATAATTACCTCTAAATGCTCCTGATCTAGCTCTGCATCTGTCATAGTAACTATAAGTTCTAAAAAGTAAGCAGTAGCTAAGGGGCCTATTCCTCCTATAACACCTAATACACTCTTATTAACCTTATCTAGAGCTGTCATAGATTACCTTCTTTCTATACTATTTTACGGGAGTTGCAGGATATAAGCTTTCATTCCAGAAGTGACTGTTTTTATGCTTCTTTGAATAATCCTTTATAGCAGCATCTGTTATCAAACAGAAATTATCTCCCCCGCCAACTCTTGGAGTAGTATCAAAGTGATACCAACCGGAGCCATAATTCACCAGGTTCCAATAATGGCCACCATCCCCCTTAACAATTTCCATATTATCAATACCTGCCCTTGTTAAGAGTGCCTTTGCAAGCGAATAATACACATAGCAATCCCCGCTTTTTTTAGTGAAGCCTTGATTAGCAGATTTTAACCAGTTACCAGAAGATGGCTGAGATTTATATGCAATATTGGCTCTTATCCATTTATAAATTTCTTCTGCCTTTTCTTTTTTACTCATGTCATTCTTAATTATTTTATTTAAAACCACATCTGCTTGAGCAAAAACCTGTTCCTCACTAACTGACTTTTGAATTATTTTCACTGTTGCTTTTTTTGTAGTTTCATTACCAGAACTATCTACTGCTTGATAAGTTACTGAATAGTTTCCTACAGCCTTAGTGTTAACCTGTGAGCTATCTATTTTAAGCTCAATTTCCTGATTCCTGTTATCTGTTACAGTAACATCCTTTCTGTATGAGATGGTATCTCCCACATAAGCAGTGATATCTTTTACACCAGTTATAACTGGAGCCTCTTTATCTTCCTTTATGGTTACCTTACTTTGAAGCTCTAGAACGTTATTACCAGCATCCTTAATTTCAATTGCTACATTTTGTACACCAGGAGTGGTAAAATCCGGTGCTTCCTTAAAAAGAACAGTGGTTTCCGTTGCATCATGAATATTCTGAACTAAATTTGCAGCCTCTATCTTATCTCCCTTCCAAATAGTCATATCTAAAGCTTCCCCAGTGGGAGCCACCGTATCCTGTATTATAAGGGTAGATGTCAAGGTAAAAATCCACTTTTTAAGTTTAACCTCATATTCTCCTGGTATAGTAGTGGATATATCCTTTACATCTGATGCAAAACTAGCCTTCTCGCTTTTATCAAAATCCTTTAGATTGATAGAGCCTTGTCCCGCTTCCATATAAACCTTTGAATTAACAGAGTTCTGAGCTAAAGAAAAGATGCTATAACCTCCTCCTACAATTATTATTGAAATAATAAAAAGCCAAAAAGAAGTTTTTCTGCCCCTTTTCCTATTTACCCGCTTTTTTCTATTATTACTCATTATATCCACCATATCTTTCTATCTAGATTAACTAATAAATCAATTTAATACATATTTTTCTAGTACATTTTATATACGTTCATATTAACCAATTGTTCATCTTATTTACATTAAATAATAAAAGAATATTAACTGTCAAATATTTCCTTTTTAATAAATTCATTATTTGCTTCTGAATTTCATTATTCTCTTATTCCTCAACAAATTAATATATATGTGTAAATATATACCTAGTAATTAGTCTAAAAGTTTCATTATATCTCACTAAAAAAATTAAATACTTTTCCAAAAACTCTTCTTATATCAAATAAATCAACAGTTTAATATATTACAGAGTTAACTTGATGCAATATTATGAAAATTGTATTTATTTATCTTGTTTTGTAAATACCCTTATGTTAAACTTGATTGTGAATAAAATAACAAAATCAAAAGATTTTAGGGGGATAAAAATGTTAAGTGAGGATGAAAAAAGTCTTTTAGATGGAGTAATGGAACTACATCAATATGAGCAAAACCAGATAATACCCATCCTGCAAGCGGTACAGAAGGAATATCGCTACCTTCCGCAGGAATCATTATCTTATGTTGCAAAGAAGCTAAAGCTTAGTGAAGCAAAGGTATATGGTGTTGCCACCTTTTATGAAAACTTTTCCTTAGAGCCAAAGGGAAGGTATGTTATAAAGGTATGCGACGGAACTGCCTGCCATGTTAGAAAATCTATACCAATATTAGAGGAATTTAGAAAGATACTTCAATTATCAGAAGCAAAATGTACTACAGAGGATATGCTTTTTACTGTGGAAACAGTTTCTTGCCTGGGAGCTTGTGGTCTTGCTCCAGTTTGTACAGTAAATGATGATGTGTATCCATCTATGAATCCAGAAAAGGTAAGAATGCTCATTAAAGAGTTGAAGGAGGGAGATTCCAATGGCAAGGAAAATTAATACCAGAAAAGAGCTTGAAGCTCTAAGGGTGGAATATGCCAATTCTCTTAAAAGCCAAAAAAAGCAGATTTTAATCTGTGCTGGCACTGGCTGTGTAGCTGGCGGATCTCTCAAAATCTATGAAAGGATACGAACCATACTTGAAGATAAGAAGATTGAGTGCTCTCTTGTTTTAGAAAAGGAGCCTCATGATACCATTGGTCTTAAGAAAAGTGGCTGCCATGGCTTCTGTGAAATGGGTCCACTCCTTCGTATCGAGCCTATGGGCTGGCTTTATATTAAGGTTAAGGTAGAAGACTGCGAAGAAATCGTAAACAAGAGCATTATTGGCAATGAAATTATTCAGAATCTTATCTATCATGATAACGAAGGCAAGGCCTATGGCAGACAAGAGGAAATCCCATTCTATAGCCAGCAGAAGCGTATTGCACTAGAGCACTGCGGACATATCAATGCTGAATCAATAAAGGAATACATTGCTGTAGGAGGCTACCGTGCCACTGCTAAGGCTCTTTTTGATATGACTCCTCAGGATATAGTAAATGAAATCACAGAGTCCAACCTTAGAGGAAGAGGTGGCGGTGGCTTCCCCACAGGGAAAAAGTGGTCACAGGTTCTAAGGCAGGAAGAGGAAGAAAAATATGTAGTTTGTAATGGTGATGAAGGTGATCCAGGAGCCTTTATGGATAGAAGCATGATGGAGGGTGATCCCCATAGGGTTATTGAGGGCATGATTATTGCTGGAATTGCCACTAAAGCCCATCATGGGTATATCTATGTTAGAGCAGAATATCCCTTAGCAGTTTCCCGATTAGAAAAAGCTATAAAAAAAGCAACTGAAAAGGGTCTTTTAGGAAAAAATATTTTAAATTCTGGTTTTGATTTTGATTTAAAAATAAACCAAGGGGCTGGTGCCTTTGTTTGCGGTGAAGGAAGTGCTCTAACCTCCTCTATAGAAGGAAATCGAGGGATGCCCCGAGTAAAGCCACCAAGAACAGTGGAAAAGGGACTCTTTGAAAAGCCTACAGTTTTAAATAACGTGGAAACCTTCTGTAATATCCCTCCTATTATTAATAAGGGAGCTAAGTGGTACAAGACCTATGGAGTGGATAAAAGTCCTGGCACAAAAGCCTTTGCTCTTACGGGAAATGTTAATAACACCGGCTTAATTGAGGTACCAATGGGCACCACCTTAAGAAAGGTTATCTTTGACATAGGTGGAGGTGTTAAGGGCGGAGATTTTAAGGCTGTTCAGATTGGTGGGCCTAGTGGTGGCTGCCTCTGCATCAGTGCCACTGAAGACCACCTTGACCTTCATTTAGACTTTGACTCCTTAAAAAAGGTTGGAGCAATGATTGGCTCTGGCGGCCTAGTGGTTATGAACGAAAAAAGCTGTATGGTAGATGTTGCAAGATTCTTCATGAACTTTACCCAAAATGAATCCTGTGGTAAATGTGTTCCCTGCAGAGAGGGTACCAAGCGTATGCTGGAGCTCTTAACAGATATAGTGGAAGGAAGAGGTACCCTAGAGCATATAGAACTTCTAGAGGATTTATCTGAAACTATTTCTGCTACAGCCCTTTGCGGCCTTGGAAAAACTGCAGCCTCTCCAGTAATTAGCACCTTAAAATATTTCAGAGAAGAATATCTTGCTCATGTTATTGATAAAAAATGTCCTGCAGGTCAGTGTAAGGCACTCCTTTCCTATGAAATTGAATCAGAGCTATGCAAGGGCTGTACTAAATGTTCTAGGCTCTGCCCAGTAGGAGCAATCAGTGGTAAGGTGAAACAACCACATATAATAGATCAAAGCAAGTGCATAAAATGCGGTTCCTGTATGGATTCCTGCAGTTTCAATGCAATACAGCTTGTATAAGGAGGGAATAACCATGGCAAATTATATGATTATAGATGACATAAGAGTAGAATTTCAGGATGAGCCTAATATCTTAACCCTTGTAAGAAAAGCTGGAATTGATCTCCCCACCTTTTGTTACTATTCGGATCTATCAATTTATGGAGCCTGCAGAATGTGCGTTGTAGAAGATGAATGGGGAGGAATTATAGCTTCCTGCTCCACTCCTCCAAAGCATAAGATGGTTGTTAAAACTAATACACCAAAGCTTCATCAGCATAGAAAGATGATATTAGAACTTTTACTGGCAGCTCACTGCAGAGACTGCACTGTTTGTGAAAAAAACGGTAAATGCAGTCTTCAAAGGCTTGCTCATAGGTTTGGACTTAAGGAAATTCGCTTTAATGAAAACATAACTCCCCCTAAGCTGGATACCTCATCAAAATCAATTGTCAGAGATCCACGAAAGTGTATTCTCTGTGGTGATTGTGTAAGAATGTGCAATGAGGTACAGAAGGTAGGTGCAATAGATTTTGCTCATAGAGGAGCAAAGATGATTGTAACACCAGCCTTTGAACGAAGCCTAGCGGAAACGGATTGTGTTAACTGTGGCCAATGTGCAGCTGTGTGTCCTACTGGAGCTATTACGGTAAAAAATGATTTAAAGGCTGTTTGGAAGGCATTATATAATGAAAAAACAAGAGTGGTAGCTCAGATTGCTCCTGCTGTAAGAGTTGCCTTAGGAGAGGAATTTAACCTTCCTGCAGGCACTAATGTAGTAGGTAAAATTATTGCTGCTATGAGGAGGCTTGGTTTTGATCAGATTTTCGACACCTCAGTAGGAGCAGATTTAACCATCATGGAGGAGGCAGCAGAATTTAAGAAGAAGCTTAAGAGAGGCTCTCATGACTATCCCCTCTTCACCTCCTGCTGTCCTGCATGGGTTCGCTTTGCAGAAACAGCTCATCCTGAGATACTACCTTATATTTCTACCTGTAAATCTCCCATGGAGATGTTTGGTGCAGTAATAAAGGAGTACTACAAAGACCTTGATGAGGAGGAAGAAAAAACTACTATTTCTGTAGCTGTTATGCCCTGCACCGCTAAAAAATATGAAGCCTCCAGAGAAGAATTCAAAAGAAATGGAATTCCCGATGTGGATTATGTTATCACCACCACAGAGCTTATCCAGATGATAAAGGAGATAGGTCTTCGCTTTGAAGACTTAGATAGAGAGGCTCCAGATATGCCCTTCTTCTTATATTCTGGTGCAGGGGTTATCTTTGGTACAACAGGTGGAGTAACAGAGGCAGCTATTCGAAGAGTGGTTGCTGACAAGAGTCCTAAGGCCTTAAAAGACATAGAATTTATCGGTGTCAGAGGAATGGATGGATTAAAGGTTTGTGAATTAGATCTTGATGATAGAAAGCTCAGAATAGGAATTGTCAGCGGTCTTGGCAATGCGGAAGATCTCATTGAGAAAATTGAATCTGGTGAAGAGCACTTTGATTTTGTAGAGGTAATGGCTTGCCCTGGTGGCTGTGTAGCCGGTGCTGGTCAGCCCTTTGGACATAGAGCAGCAATTGAGGATAGATCCATAGGTCTCTACAAAGCAGATAAAGCTTCACTAATGAACCGAAGTGAAGAAAATCCTGTAATGAAAACTCTTTATAATGGAGTTCTTAAAAATAGAGTACATGATATGCTTCATGTAAATTATAATAAATAGCCCCTTAATTTTTACAAGGCCTGCGGCAAAGATAATTTAAATATCCTTTGCTGCAGGTCTTTTTCCTTCCTTTCTATCAAAAATAATATACATCTGTTTCAATTAATATAAAAGACTACTTGACAAAAAATATAAACACTATATAATGAACAGTGTTCATATTGAAGGAAAGTGATAAGATGAATAAAAATGTTACTACTAAAAAAGACCTCATAGAAACCGCAAAAGAAATAGCAAAAATTGAGGGAATAGATAAAGTAAGCATCCGCAATATCGCAAAAAAGCAATCTATTTCAGTAGGAGCACTTTATAATTATTTCCCTACTAAGGCAGATCTTATTTTTTCTATAGTATCTGATTTCTGGAAAAGTGTTTTACTAAGGCAGAAAAACATCCTAAATAACCCCAGCAGCTTTACAGATTTTCTAAAAAACTATTATGAAGCTATGGCAGCTAGTCTTTCTGATTTCGAAAAAGGATGGCTGACTTTAATTGACACATTAAATGCTGAGGATAAAATAAAAGGAAAAGAGCTAGAAAGAAAGTTCTTTATAGAGCTAAAAGATATAATTTCTACAGCCCTAGACTGGGACAAGAATCTCAAAAAGAATATCTGGAGCAGCAGCTATACTAAAGAAGCCTTTGTGGATTTTGTCTTTATAAGTATTATGAGCAGCTTAAGAAGAGAAAAAAATAATTGTGATTTTTTAGTAGAAACCATCAATAGAATCCTGTATTAATTACTTTTTGATTTTCCCACAGAATGGACAGGCTATAAACCTCCCCTTCCTTGGATATAATGCTATGATAAAAAAATAAAAGGAGAAGATAAGAATGAAAAAATATATAAATATAGCTTTTTATTATGCAATTTTCGCATTAGCCAGCGGAGTATTCTTCCGTGAATTTACAAAAATTAATGGTTTCACCGGGAAAACTACTCTTTCCTTAATACACACTCACAGCTTTCTTCTAGGAATGGTGATGTTTTTACTTATAACTGCTCTTAGCAAAAGCTTTAATTTTGAAGGAAACAAGAAATTTAAGTTCTTTTTTATAACCTATAATATTGGAGTTCCAATAACAATAATTATGCTCTTTGTAAGGGGTATTACCCAGGTTTTAAACCTAACCCTTTCCAAGGGAGCTAATGCTTCCATCTCTGGAATGGCTGGCATTGGCCATATACTAACAGGTATCGGTATCATATTATTCTTTATGTCTCTTAAGGAGCTTGCAGACAAATAATAAAAGGGGCCATGTAAGAGCCTCCCCTTTTTAGGTTCAAAGTTAGACATAACTTAAATAATAACACAAAAACAGCAATTAAATTCACAGGAATTATTGCTGTTTTTATTATGTCCTGTGTAAGGTTAACTTGACATAAATTTCAAGGAATGCTATATTTGCAATGTAAGGTAAACATTACAGGAGTGATAATTAATGAAAAATAAAATAAAGCAATTTCGTGAACATTTAGGAATAACCCAAGAACAATTGGGAGAACTTGTAGGTGTATCAAGACAAGCAATTAATGCTATTGAAACAGAAAAGTTTGAACCCTCTATATGGTTGGCTTATGATATCGCTAAAGTATTTCACAGTAATATAGAGGATATTTTTCTATTTGAAGAAAGTGAAAGAAAATCAAGAGCAAATCAAAGTAGAGGTGTAGTTTAAATGGCATTAAGACAAATAAGATTATTTAATGATGAAATATTAAGGAAAAAAAGCAAGGAAGTTGAAGTAGTAGATGATAAAATAAGGCAAATATTAAAGGATATGGCTGATACTATGTATAATACAGAAAATGGTGGCGGATTAGCCGCCCCACAAGTAGGTATATTAAAGAGATTAGTGGTAATAGATATGGGACAGGGACTTATAAAATTAGTAAACCCAATGATAATTAAACAAGAAGGAACACAGGAAGTTATAGAAGGCTGTTTAAGCATTCCGAATAAATGGGGCAAATTAACAAGACCAGCAAAAGTAACAGTTCAAGCATTAAATGAAAATGGGGAGCAAATTATATTGACTGGTACTGGAGATTTAGCCAAATGTTTCTGTCATGAAATAGACCATTTAGAAGGTATTCCTTTTACTGATTTTGTCACTGAATATATAAAGTAAGTTTCTTTGTTTATTTAATGCTAAAGCTCCTAATCGCCATAGAATGTAGGACTTGCCGCCTGCACTGCACAGACTGCAAGCCCTTATGGCTCAAATATTGTGCATATTTTTTTAGGATTGCTTCAATTCAAAGCTTTTATGTTTTTCATTCTCATAAGATTTTCTCTGGAACAGCGTTCTTTCTTAGCTTTTCTGTCACATTCTTTATTCAAACAGATCTGGATTCACCATGGGCACAATCAGTTCGCAGACTTCATCTTGATTATCATAGCCCCAGAAGGCCTGATAAAAGCCATCCCCAAGTCCAGATGCTATCATCACCATTCTATGACCTGTCTCAGGATTTGTCCATTCGATGAAATCACCGTCCTCTCTCTGAAATGCTGATAGCTTCTTTGCACTCTCTGCAAAATGAGCCGCAAAATAATCATCATAATGGTTTTCACCTGGATTGTCTGCTCCCCAATTATCCAGGAAAGTACGATATTCCTCTCCAATCTGCCCATCGCAAATGGTCATCATGCCGGCCTCCACAGGGAAGCCACTCATCACACCGTCAGCAGATTTTGCTACCGCAGTTTCCTCCGTAGACTCTGCACATTCATAACGAACCGCCTTCCCTTCTTTGACCTTCAGTCTGGCAGTACACATCCGAATGCCTATGGAAGGATTGCGGAAGATAGACACCTCTACGGGATATGTACCTGCAGGAACCGAAAGTGTCAGCTGAGGGCAGAACTTCCCAGCGGCAAGATAGCACAAGGGATCCGCAATTATAATCTTTCCAGTAGGGAAGTCTGCATTGCCTACAGTTAGGAAAAATCTACTTTCACTCTTCACAAACTGTCTTTCAATCACATCTGCATCAATTTGGGTCTGACTTATAAATTTCAGATTTTGTTCAAAAGAATTCTGGATATCCTGCTTATGCTTTTCTGCCTGCTGAATCCAGTAGGCACGAATCTTCTCAACCATATTCTGGGACATTTCTACAGCTGTTTTGGCATCATACTTCTCCATATCACTGAACACATGACCGCAATGCTCCAACTCATCTGCCTCATAGCCTCCGCACACACCTAAAAGCCAGTCACTGAACATCCCTTTCTTAAATCGAAACACATTGTAGTGCAGCTCGTGCAAATCAAATTCTTTGGTGCATTCAATTTTCCACGGCGCTTTGCTAAGCTCATGTGTGTCTGACAGCCATGCAATCATAGCATTCTTGGCCGCTTCCATTTGAACTTTATTCATACTATCACATCTCCTTGCTACAGCTATACTCATAATTCACAAAACCATTGCTTTCTTGGTGATACATATTCTCTTTTATTATCGCAATTCCTCTTGCATAAATGTAATTTGCTTGTATAGATGCACAAAAACAAAATACTTTCATTTTAGGGAAGATTAATGTTAAATATTTACATGTATTAATCTTTGGTTCATAATTATATTAAGTACTCTTAGATTAAGTAAGAAATATTTATTAATATGGAGGTTTATTTATGGCTAAATGTCCTATATGTAAATCTAAACTAGGCTTAAAAGATGTTGCTATTGGTAGGTTGAATAAAAAAGGTTGCCCTTCTTGTGGAACTAAACTTCCTGTAAATCAGGTGCATTCATTTATAATAACTATAATAAGTGCAATGATTTTATCATGGCTTTCATCCACATATCGTGCCAATAATCTTCTATTACTTATTATCATTCTTATCTTATTCTGTATTGCAGCTATATGTGTCGGTAGTCTTATTGCAGGATACAAGCCCATGGAATAGATGAAAAGGCAAGGATTGTTATTAATGATTTAAACCTATAATATACAAGTCTTTCATGTACTCTTCTTAATAAAAAAAAATAGAGGCAGTAAAACCACCTCTAAACGGAATAGCCTAATAATCTATAAGCTATAACTTCCTTATTTTTTTGTTACTATGTCATCATTTCTATTCCTTCATAAGCCTTTTATAAAAGGAATCAATGTTATATAGCACTGCTGCAGGGTTATGCCCTGTTACTCTATCCTTAGAGATTAAGGTAGTGGTCAAAGCCTCTGAGTATTTATAAAACAAACTATCATGACCTACACAAAGGCCTATTACCACATTTAAATCTGTACCAGCTTCATTTAAAAGCTTGGCCTGCAAAATAGGATTACACATATTGGGACCAGTTTTTTCAGAATAAGTTTCAATACCAACTTCCACTTTAGGTATAGCTCCTACCTTACAGCAGATACCGTATACCTCAAAGCCATTCTTTCTTAAAAGCTTGGCAAAGACACTGGCTTCCTTTAAAAGACCTGAACAGGTTGCAATTCCTATTTTTTTTGCTCCAAGCCTTTTAGCAAATTCAATGGTCTCCTCTACTCTAGTGTACTTAAGATAAAAATCTGATTCAATGGAGGCTGAAACAATGGTAACCTTATGATTTTCCTCCTCCTCATACCAGCTGATAACCTCCTTAATCTTCTCAGGACTAAGCTTCTTTGTAACACAAAAGTCTGGATATTTCTTTTCCCCCTTTGCTTCTCTACAAGCCTTAACTCCACAATCCACACAAGATAGGTTTTCACCTTGTAGCTCTGTCATTATAATCCCCTTCTCTCCTATAAAAATTTATATTTAAATCTTCTCTATATGCATAAACATATTCAAGAGCAGATCTTTATCTGAAAATAGGTCAGAAAATAACAGCATTGTTTAAAATTCATCATAGGAACAAGCTATACAGAATAAATTTTTCTGAATATTGTGATATAATTAATTATACATCAAAATAAGTTATTTAGCATGAGGATATAAAATGCTATAGAAGGGTTGTGAGTTTTATGAAAAAATATCCCGTTATTACAATAAGCAGAGAATACGGAAGCGGTGGCCGTGAAATAGGAAAGAAGCTGTCAGAACAACTAGAACTTCCCTTTTATGACTATGAAATTGTTTCACTCGCCTCTCAGGATAGCCGCTTTGCAGAGGAGATGTTTGATAAGGCAGAGGTAAGGTCTGATAGTGCCATAAAGCTTGCCTTATCTCGTTTAAGCAATAAGGGTACCTATAAAATGCCTTTAGATGACCAGCTCTTTATGATTCAATCAGGAATAATCCGTACCATAGCTGACCGGGGACCTGCAGTAATAGTGGGTAGATGTGCTGATTTTGTCCTGAGGGATTATGCTAAATGCATCCATATATTTGTACAGGCTGACTTTCCATTCAGAGTAAAGGAAGCCATGAAAAGAAATAATCTAAGTGAAACAGAAGCAATTAAGTATGTTAGAAATATAGACAAGCGTCGAGCAACTTATTATAACTATTACTCAGACCATAGATGGGGAAAAAGGGAAGATTATGATTTGTGCATTAGCAGCAGTGCCGTGGGAATTAAGGTTACCACTGATATTATACATACCTTTGTGGAGAACTGGATAAGCTCAGAAAAAGAATAAAAATAACTAAAGGGATCTCTGCTACTCACTCAGGAGTATGGGAGATCCCTTAAAACTGCTCTTAATTTACAAAGCTATATATAATTAAATACATTCATAGTACATTTTACAATCAAATTATTTAATTATTGCTTATTTCTTTTAAGACTACTTCCATACCCTTTTCATATAAAAGATCTCCTGTATATATCCCCATAAAGAAATTGGTGACATGATAAATTGATACCCTAAAATAAATACTATAAATCCAAATATATTTTTTCTTACCTTTAATTTTAGCAAATCAAAAAAATACTTTTGGCGGTAAAATAGTATCAAAAAGGTTATTAAGGTTAATGGAAGTACCAATAAGATCAACGGACCTACTATGTAATATTTTCCAAAGAGAGCTAGAATACACCCTGGAATAA
>JAEXZL010000193.1 GCA_023451395.1 Bacillota bacterium
GGGAATACTGACACCGATGGAAAAGTATGAAGCGTATCTGGCGGCATAAAAACTGCTGGTAACACCAGGTGCTACCAGCAGGAAATATTTATTTTATTTTATTGTCCTCTTGACGGGTAGCAGTTCAAAATCAGGAGTCCTTTTAATATACTTATGAAAGGGAAATTGCTATTACCAGTTTAGTTAACTAAAATATCTTACCAGGGTTTAAGATTGCCTCTGGATCAAAAACTTTTTTAATTCCTCTCATAAGAGCAAGGGAAGTCGGGCTTAGGGATTGACCAAGGTAGGCTTTCTTTGCAATTCCGATACCATGCTCACCAGATACCTGCCCTCTTAACTCTCTCTGTTTTTGATACATATCCTCCATAACCTCCAGGAGTTTTCTATCCCATTGCTCCTGAGATAGGGAATCTCTAAGTATATATACATGAAGGTTGCCATCGCCGGCATGACCAAAGCTTCTAAGACGGATTGAGTGCTTTTTCTCTAGTTCGTGGACAAACTTTATAAAGTCAGCAACCTTATTTCGAGGAACTACCACATCTACCTCGTCCATTTCAGTGGTATCTGCCTTTATGGCTTCTAAAAATACCCCTCGAGCACTCCAAATGGCTTCTTCTCTTTGTTTTATATTGGAAATATAAACATCATAGGCTCCTCTTTCTAAACAAAGCTTTGCCACCTCTGTATAATCCTTTTCTATATCCTCTAAGGTGTTTCCATCAAATTTAAGTAGGAGATAGGCATCAGAGCTATTGTCTGGGAACTTTTTTCCTAGGAATTTTTCTGCTGCAAGTATTACTTCTCTCTGCATAAACTCTATGGCTGTAGGTATGGACTTGGACTTTATTATTTCTGGAACGGTGCTAATGGCCATATCCAGATTTGGAAAGGGAACCAGAAGGCTCATAACCTTTTTAGGAAGAGGGAGAAGTCTAAGAACTGCTTTGGTGACAATTCCTAGAGTTCCTTCAGAGCCCACCATTAAATCCTTAAGGGCATAGCCAGAGCTATTTTTAACGATTTTACCCCCTAGCTCTATTATTTCTCCTGAGGGAAGAACCACCTCAAGACCTCGGACGTAATCCCTTGTAACGCCGTATTTAACAGCTCTCATTCCTCCAGCATTAGTGCTTATATTACCACCTATAGTAGCAGTTTTCTCTCCAGGATCAGGAGGATAAAAGAAATTAAACTTCTCCACATACTTACCTATATCCATAAGAAGAACTCCAGGTTCTACTGTGAGGGTTAAATTTTCACTATCTAGCTCAAGAATTTTATTCATCTTGGTAAAATCAAGAAGTATTCCGCCGTATAGAGGCACTGCAGAGCCTACAAGACCTGTCCCTGCACCTCTAGGAGTTACAGGTATTTTATTCTTATAAGCATAACTCATGATTTTTGAAATCTCTTCTGTAGAGAGGGGATGTACTACCACTTGAGGCATTCTCTTCAGGCTGCTTAGCTCATCATGACTATATTCTTCTTTTATAGAATTTCCATGAAAAACTCTTTCATCATCATTAATTGCACTTTTTATATATTCAATATCCTTGATTTCTATATCTTTATATTCCATAGGGTTATATCTCCTCCTGCCCTTTTATAAGATTAATAAGATGAGGAACAATCTCATAGATATCTCCTACTATCCCATAATGGGCTACTTTAAAGATAGGAGCTTTTTCATCCTTATTAACTGCTATTATATATTCTGCTTTATTCATACCTATGGTGAATTGAATTGCCCCGGAAATACCTAATGTGATTATAAGCTTAGGCTTAACAATCTTTCCGCTGACACCTATCTGTCTATCGGCAGTGGCCCAACCCATTTCTGTAAGAGGTCTTGTTACAGCCAGCTGTGCACCTAAGGCTTTAGCAAGGTCATAAGCCATATCCATATCCCTCTCATCCTTGATACCTCTTCCTACTGCTACTAAAATATCTGCATCAGTAATCCCTACTTCTTGATGCTTCTTATTAAGCTCTAAAATTTTAAATTTTGACTCTACAGAAGGTAGAGGAAGGCGGCTTATCTTTCCAGAGGTGGTTTCTTTTCTTTGGGCTGCCTTAAATATATTAGGCTTAACTGTGGCAATTTGAGGCCTGCTTCTGGAAGTTAATATTTCCGCCATGATATTTCCACCATAGGTAGGTCTGATCTGAATAAGCTCTCCCTTTTCATTAATGTCAAGGGCTGTGCAGTCAGCTGTAAGACCAGTGCCAAAAGCCGCGGCGGCTCTTGGGGCAAGACTCTTGCCTAGGAAGCTGGAGGGAGCTAGCAGTACTGAGGGCTTTTTTTTGCCAATAAATGCCTTTAAAGCTTCAGAATAAAGCTCGGGAGAGAAAAGTTCTAGTCCTTGGTCATCATAAAGGAATATTTCATCTACTCCATAGCTAAGGAGCTCCTGAGCGCTATCCTCTAAATTAAAGCCAATTACTATAGCAAATAATGGTTCCATAGCCTTAGAGGCTAGCTCTTTCCCAATGCCTAGGAGTTCTAGGGTTCCTTTACTTAAATTTTTATCTACAAGCTCAGCTAAAATAGTTATGCCCTTCCAAGAATTAATATCATTTTTTTCATTATACATGTCCAAACCTCCTATAGATGCTTAAGCTCTTTGAGCTTTGAATAAATGCTTTCTGCTAAGGGAGTGGAAGCACCTGTCCATACTTCCTTAGTGCTCTCCACCCCATCAGGAAATATTCTTGTAAGGAGACGAGGGGAAGCTTTGGAGGAAATGAGTTTTTCTTCAGGGTTAACGGCTGTAGAATCTTCGCTCCTTGGATGGAAGAGACGGTTTATTTTAGTAGGAGAGCCTAAGAGACCATAGCCTTCCTTAGAGCTATCAGGAAGGTCCTTCAAAGAAAGCTTTATAATATCTCTTCCTTGAGATTCAAGCTTACGTTTAAAGGAAAGCAGCCTGGGCTCAGATATATTTTCATCAACACTGATAACACAAGGTAACTTAATTTCTACCTTTGCCAGGGCCTCGTCCATATCCACCTCGCCAATTAAGGAGCTATCATTAATTTCTATTATTCTTCTAAGATTTATTAATGTGGATATTTCTAAAAGCTCCCCTAACTCTCCTGGCA
>JAEXZL010000047.1 GCA_023451395.1 Bacillota bacterium
GTCCTACAGAATGTACGTAACGATCAATTAAGTTCATTTTTCATCCTCCTCTATAATTGTCTCTAATAAGTTTGAGATTTGTCTCCATTCTTTTTTTAACTGTTTATATACTTCTCTTCCCTCCTCACTGAGAGTGTAAAATTTTCGTGGTCTGCTTTCACTTGTGTCCCATTCACTTATTAAAAGTCCTTGCTTTTCTAATCTCCGTAACAACGGATATAGTGTTCCTGCTTCAATTGGTACCTTCTTATCTTCTAATTTCTGTACAAGGGAATAGCCATATTCATTTGAATGAAGCTGGCTAAGCACCAACAGGACCATTGTTCCTCGTTTCAATTCCACTGTAAGGGAATTAATTAGTTCTTCAATAGAATTCATCTAATCACCTCAATTAAAGTATACTGTATGTCATACACTATTGTCAACTTTATATTATTAGACTTCCTATATTGTTAATAATTGAAATCTAAAACAAACATTTAGCTAATTGGTTACTACTCTATAAATGGTTTAGTACAATATTTTCAAACCTTACTATTTTTATCTTCGTATATATTGTTATATAAAGGCACAGCTTACTAATAATCAAAGTCTTACTAAATTGGAGGACCGTATAATGTCAGTATCAAAAAGAAATAAATTACCAATGTTATTGATTATTTCTATCACCCTTTTAACATTAATTACTGGGTGCTCTAAAATTCCAAATAAACCTAATAACCCTTCTAACAGCAACCAAAACAATACAGGCTCTAAAGAAAATACTAATAATCCTCAAGCATCAGATAAGGATGATTCTAATAATTCTTCTACGGTAGATGATAATAATAAAACTTCTGATAATGCTTCTAAAGATACAAATACTCAAACTAATGATTCTAAAGTAGTCCTTCTAAACAAAATTATGAGTCTAGGTAAAGAAGGAAAGGTTATCAATTCTGAATTTAAAGCAAAAGAAAATGTAATTGAAGATGTAGAGAAAAAATGGGGAAGGCCAGAGAAATCTGATTGGATTCCTGAAGCTAAAGGAATGTACTCAACTTATCCAAGTAAGAATATAGATTTTGGATTCAATAAAGGATCGCAGATTTTTGAGATAAAGTCTTTTGATAGCCAGATAAAGAAAATATCACTTTCAGATATAAAAAAGGCATTAGGATTCCCTGCCTATGATGTGAAGATAAAAGGTGAAGAAATAATTGGATATGTAGCAAATAATGATTTTAAGCTATTACTTGTATTTCCTGAACCTACAACTAAAAATCCTGACCCATTAATGGATCATTATTCAGTATTTTATCCAAAAGGTACAGCTAATTCAATGGCCGATGATCCAGGAAGAGAATGGTAAAATACAGGGTAAATCACTTTTTAAATAATAAGCTTAGTCTCTCTTGCAATCTATCAAGCAAGTCTTTTGGTGCAGCTTTGATCTTAATATTCTCACCTAAGAAAAGAAGCCAATTTACCATTTCTACTAGTTCATCAGCTTTATAAACATCAATAAAAGTCTTTAAACTAGCTGTGCTTTGGTAAGGATTTGTATAGGATATTGTAACTTTTAAAGGGTGATACTTTTTGAACTGAGATATTGCTTCTGGGCCAAGCTCCATGATAAAGTTCACCTTTTCTTCCTGATTATTTATTATTTCTAATATCTTATTCTTACTTAACCTTTTTTTCTCTTCGTAAGGTTTTACATCAGTTAGAATATCCACTGAAAAAATCCCTTTCTTTTCCTCCTTTAAGTCGAAGCCTTCAATCTGCCAAAGACCTTTCTCATTATAAAGGTGCAGTAGATAAATGGGGTAAGTTTTTATTATATTTTCTTCTTTTATAGTAATCAATAAATAGCTATCTTGTAGAAGTGTTTCTATGAGTTTTTCTAACATTGGATGGGGGATATCTGAGAGCTCAAGTAAATCAGGATTACTGGGGTTTGTACCTTGAAAAAGTAAGATTTTATTTAAAAGAACAAGGTCTTCTTGACTGCTTTCTGAAATGAGGCCTAGTAACTTTTCAGCTAATGATTGACGACTCTTCAGATATGGTAGTTGTTGATTTCTTGTAGCCATAAAGGCAATAAAAAGAGCTTTAATCTCATTATCCGTAAAACGAACAGCAGGCAGGACAGAATTGTGCATGACAAAATATCCACCATCTCTTCCAACTTCAGTCACAAGAGGCATACCCATAGCCTCAATTTCTCTTATATCTCTAATAGCTGTGGAACGAGAAATGCTAAATTCTCTCATTATTTCTGAAATTGTAAAGTGGGAGCGGTTGTTTATGTACCTCATGATAACGTTAATCCGTTCAACTTTTTTCATAATCCTCCCTAAACAGTACCACTTTTTGACATTATTTAAAGATATTATATAGCTATCAAGTGAAGGATACAAGTCATTTGAAATATAAATAAAAAGGATGGTTTTTATCATGACAAATTATACCATAGAAGAAAAGGACAGTTTTACTGTTTTAGGCATAGGAACTGAGCTCAAAAGTGATTACACTGACTCAACTGGGATAATCAAAGAAAAGTCAGACTTTTTGCAGGCCATAAGCCAAGATGGAACCCTTGACAATTTAAAGGCCATAGCTACAAATGACTACGTTTTTTTCGTGAACGAAGCGATAAATAACAAGATGATGCATTATGCTGGGGTTATTACAGATTCAACAGTCCCTGAAGCAACCAGAATTATTCAATTTCCTAAAGGAGAATACTTAGTTGTTAAAGGAGAAGGAACTACAACAGAGGAATTGAATAATAAGCTTACTGCCCTTGCCTTTGGCCAAGCCTTATATGAAGAAAAAAATCATTCCTATGTGGGCGGACCAAATACGACTGTTATTACAAGTAAAAAAAATGGTTTAGTTATTGGTGAAATGTGGATTCCAGTGGTTAGAAAATAAATGCAGTTATGGGAATGACCTATATAGTTGATTTTGAAAAGATATCAACCGTAGGTTTTGTAATAAAAGAAAAATGTTTTAAAAATATAAGGCCCCAAAAGGGCCTTATATTTTTACACATGACTCCAATACCTTTTCAATAAACTCTTCCGCTTCTTTAAAATCCCTATTATTTGGGTGTCCCTGTGATAATTTGCTCAAAAAATTAAAAAACTTTTTATTGGTAAATTCTTTTGCTATGAAGCTGCCCTTGCATGCAAAGCTGCCTTTTCTTATAGCTCCTTTTGACTCTAAAAGCCTAATTAGTTTATTGTTATAAAACTTCATTCCAACTCCACTAGTTGAAAATACAAAAACATTTTTATCTTTTAAGTTCAGTTTATCAACCAGTTTAAACATCTTTCGTGAAAGACTTTCTCTATACACTCCTGAGCCAAATCCAATCAAATCGTAATTTTCTATGTTGATATCACTAGCATTTTTTATATTTATTAGTTCACAATCTATTTTTCCAGCAAATATGCGTGCAATTCTTTCAGTATTATTCTTGTATTCTGAACAATAAACAATCAAAGATTTCATTAATCATTTCCCCTAACTTAATAAAGATAATTAAATTCTACCATAAATATCCTATAAGAGAAATTCCCTCAAACCAAATAAGCCTGAGGGAACTTAAAAAATAATCTAGCATTCACTTTAAAAACTTTAACAGTATATCATGAGCCTTTATTCAAGCATAATTTCCTTAATAGAAATTTTCTTTATCTTTTCAGAGTAGAAGTACATAACAATTTCATAAATTACAATAAAGGACACTAGGGAAATAATCATCACTGGAACATCAAAGTTATATTCAGGCACCGCTGCAATATTTTTAAATACAATATCAACCATAATTCTCAGCAGCACATATTGATACATTGTTCCGATCACAAATCCAATGTATCCCATAGGCCGGTATCCACCAAGAAGAGCTTTGCAGCATTCTTTTTGTGAATAGCCAAATACACGCATCATTGCAATGGTCTTTGTGTTACCATTAATAACAGTTGTAATTGCCAAAAAGAGGGTTGTACATGCTAAAATAATTCCAATTAACATTATCATTGCACCCATCATAACACTTGATAAATCCTTCATGCTAAAGGACATCTGCGTCATTGCGGAAAAACAAAAGGATGCAAAGATGATGAAAAACACAAGAGTTTTCTTGCTTCTCAAAGTGTCCTTTTTAAGTTCCTCTAAGAATGAACACTGACACTTTTTGCTATCCTTATGCTGCTTAACTTTTGATGAAGCCTGAAAATTTTCTTTTAATAGTTCCAAAGCAGTTTTTTTCAATTTGAAGCAGGAGTAAAAGATTGCAAGAAGAGCAAAGGCAATTGTCGGTAACACTACAAAATACAACAATATTATCGGATGAAAATGTATGGTGATCACGGGCAAAATTTTATCTTCGTTTTGTAGTTTATAAAATGACGGCATCATGAGAAAGGCACTGCAATAACCAACGGCTGTTCCGATGAAAACACTTATTCCAAACACCCAAAAGCTTTTTGCTATTTTCATATTGGAATATCCCAAAGCCTTCAATATGCCAAGCTCTTTTTTATGGGTATCAATATAATGCTTGATGTAAAAAAACAACATAATCACAGATGTAATCAACAGACATCCGCCGGTTACTGCCACAACAACTTTTACTGTAGACACCTGTGCATTATAAAACATCATAATCTGTTCCGAAGCGATTTGATCCTTAATCTGAACTATATCCATATTGAAATTTAAAAACATCGTACAAACCACAACCGCACAGCAGGCAATAATTGAAATTCCAATGAGCTTTGCAGCATCTTTTATTCCCACAACCATATCATCACCATCCAATCTCATAAGCTGTCTTTGTAGTTGCATTGGTGTAAATCTCAGAAACCCTTCCACTATTTATCTTGATAATAGTATTAGCCATTTCTGCAATATTCTGATTGTGAGTTACCATAATAATTGTGAAACCGTATTCTCTTTGCAGTTTCAAGATATAATCAAGAACCTGTCGCCCTGTTTCCTCATCCAAAGCACCTGTAGGCTCGTCTAGGAACAGGACCTTTGGATTTTTAGCCAGTGCCCTGGCAATAGAAGCTCGCTGCTGCTCCCCTCCAGAAAGTTCACTGGGGTACTTATTTAACTTTTCCCCAAGGCCTACCGCTTCAATGATAGTCTTGTAGTCTTTATTCCC
>JAEXZL010000052.1 GCA_023451395.1 Bacillota bacterium
GCCTCCATGGCTTATGCTGCCATCTCTGTTAGGGCAGCTAAAGCCGGCATCTAAGGAAATCTTAAATACTTTTTCTCCAAATTTATCTCTAAGGAAATAGTTAAGGCTCTTATACCTTTTATCCCCCCATAGTTTAGTCATAAAAAGCTTCCTCTTTTCTTTTAAATATCTCAGTTTATTTTAGCCTATTATCCTTAGAAAAGTAAAGCCTTTAGGGTTCTCCCTTAGTTATAGCATAATCCTCAAGACTGAGATTATATATCCCCTCTTTGTCATTTGCTCCACCCTGACCCTTATTCTCTACCTTAAAGCATAGTGCCTTCTTAGTAAAATACATATAGCTTACCTTATAACTATCCGATGGAAAAGCTTCCTCAAGCTTACTTTCTTCTCTTTCTCCAGTCTCAGCCCTATAAAGTCTTAAGGCACTGCCCTTATCTTCCTGCTGATACTCTACCAAAAGAAGCTTCTCATCCTGGGAAAAAACCAAATAATTCACTTCACTATTATTAAGGACATCAAAGGAATTGATTTCCTTACCTATAGGTTTTTCGGAACTAATATCCTCTCCTTCTACATCTATACCTTTTAAATTTCCCTTTTCAGTATCTCCATCATTACCTCCTCCAAGCTTCCCTATAGCTCCCAAGCTTTCATCAATGGTTATTATACCTATATAGGAAGAAGTGGTTCCTTTTGTGGAAATAGCTATGGAATTACCTCTATAGCCATAATTAATAGAGGTGAATTTATCCCTTGGAACTGCAACCTTTTTGTATTGAAGGTCATTGTCCTTGCTATACATTTCATTAGGAAGTCTGTGAAGCCTTATTATAGGACTACTGCTAACCTCATTTCCCCGCCTTTCCCTGAGTGATTTCCCCTCAACATAGGCTTCCTTATCTATTTTTGAGCTTATCTTAGTAATTTTATAGTCATCCTCTAAAGGTGTAACTGTTATTGAAAGGTCATCTAAATCAGCTCTGGCCTCCCCTTCCTTGACACTGGTTATCTTATAAATGATTACAAGTCCTTCTCCTACCTCATTATATACGTCCTGCTTATAGGAAATAAGCTTCATATCCCCTTGTTCATTTTCTATATTACTCTGCTGCAAATCCATACTACAGAGTTTTAGAGCCTCATCATATTCTTCTTTCATTAGATGAATAATATATTTCTCAGATATCTTAAGAGCCTTTTCTGTATCTATGCTGCTTCCCTTTGATAGGTTCTCACCTTCATTGCTCCTTGTGCATGCAGAAATCAGCAAAAGCAGTCCAATAAAAATTCCTATAATAAACTTTTTTATCATGGTATCACTCCTTATCCAGGACGAAGATTTCCCATATATTGTTTCCTTCATTTATCTTTCCTATGCAAGCTTTATTTTTAACATAAAAGCCAAGACTTCTTTATATATTATTAACATAAACCTTAAGAGGAGGAATAAAAGTTGAAAAAGGAAATATCAAAGATTTTTCAGATAGCTGCGGTATTTATAGGCACTATAGTAGGAGCAGGACTTGCCTCTGGCAAAGAAATAACACAGTTTTTTACCTCCTATGGCTATAAAAGCTTTATAGGGATAATTCTTACGGGAATGTTTTATATATTTCTCTGCTCTATCATAAGCCGCTTAAGTATAGAAAATAATCTTAATTCATATTCTGAAGTTATAGAGCTTGTAAATGGCGGAAAGGGTAGCAAGGGATTATCTGGCTTAATCAGTAAAGGCACCTCACTCATAACCACATTGTATATCTTAAGCAGTGCTTCAATTATCCTGGCTGGCTGTGGTTCGCTGATAAATCAATACTTTGGGATCCCCAAAATCATCGGGACATTATTTATGGCAATTCTGGCAATAGCCACTCTCTGGAAAGGAACAGAAGGTCTTATAGGCATTAACACAATAATAGTTCCCTCTTTAATTATAGTTATAGTAACCCTTCTAATTCTTTACCTTTTCTTTTATAAGGATGTAATAACCCTTGATAACTTGAAGAGCCTTGAACCTATGAAGGAAGGTTGGCTCCTATCCTGTATCCTTTATGCAGGATATAACATTCTCTCCTGCTCAGGAGTATTGGTTCCTCTTAGCAGAGAGATGAAAGAAAAAAGGATCTTAGTCTTTGGAATAATCCTCGGTTCCCTAGGCCTTACAATCCTTTGTATCTTTATAAATCTTATGCTGATGCTGAATCAGCCTTATATCTACAATTATGAAATTCCACTATTATATGTTGCCAACCGTTTTGGCTTTGAAATTCAGCTCTTGCTTTTAATTATAATATGGCTGGAAATGTTCTCTACAGAGGTATCGGATATCTACAGCATTAGTAAAAGCCTTCAGAATTTTTTTAAGCTGCCCTTTAAAGGCTCAATAATGATAGTACTTGCAATTGCCCTCCCTATATCTCAAATTGGTTTTTCAAACCTAATCACCATTTTATATCCTCTTTTTGGTCTCTTAAGTCTCTTATTCATAGGGCAATGCCTCTATTTTTATTACTTTAAGAGGAAAATAAGTTAAGTGGACAAGCCTTTTTTATAGACAGAACTACGGGCAGTGAGGTATATTCTTTTTGAAGGAATTTTGTAAGCATTAAAATAAAGAGGTGCACAAAAGCAATGACAAATAATATAGATAATAATTATTTAGAAAGGGCACTAAGCTCCTGCAAACTATGTGCCAGAGCCTGCGGTGTAAATAGACTCAAGGGGGAGCTTGGTTTTTGTAAGAGCTCAGAAAAACTGAGGGTGTCCAGAGCTGCTCTTCATTTTTGGGAGGAACCTTGTCTTTCTGGAACTGCCGGTTCCGGTACAGTTTTTTTCTCCTCCTGCAATTTAGGCTGTGTTTACTGCCAAAATCATGAAATAAGCACTTTGGGTAAGGGTAAGGAAATAACAATAGAAAGACTTTCAGAAATATTTTTGGAGCTTCAGGAAAAAGGTGCTCTTAATATAAATCTCGTAACACCAACTCACTATATCCCTCAAATAATAGAAGGGATAAAGCTGGCAAAAGCTTCAGGTCTTAAGCTTCCCATAGTATACAATACCGGGGGCTATGATAGTGTAGAGGGTATTAAAGCTCTTGAAGGCTATATTGATATATATCTGCCGGATATAAAATATTTTGATGATAGATATGCCATAAAGTACTCCAAGGCTAAAAGCTATTTTAAAACCGCCTCCTTGGCTTTAGAAGAAATGGTGAGGCAGGTAGGGAAGCCCTCCTTTAATGGAGAAGGAATCATGGAAAGGGGAGTAATTGTCCGCCACATGATGCTTCCTGGTCTCCTTTTCGATACAAAAAAGGTACTTGACTACTTATATAAAAGCTATGGTGATTCTATATATATAAGTATAATGAACCAATATACCCCTCAGGCAGGCTCTTCCTTATATAAGGAAATAAGCCAACCTCTAAACCCTCTTCACTATGAGGCTATAGTAGAGTATGCTTTGGAAATAGGCATCAAAAATGCCTTTATTCAAGAGGAAGGTACCGCCTCTGAGTCCTTTATTCCTCCCTTTAATGGAGATGGAGTATAAAATTAGCATAATATAAAAAAACAATTTGGTATAGCCTAATAAGGTTATACCAAATTGTTTTTTGACTTTTATAAGAAGGGTATATTGTATCCCTTGTTGTTATACCATATAGCTCTTTAAATCCTCATTAAAGACCTCTGTTATACTTCCAAAGCTATCTATGTTTTCTATAAGCCTATTGATCTCATTAGTATAGTTAATTACACTGGCACTTACCTCCTCCGAGGAAGCAGAATTTTCTTCTGCTATGGAAGCAAGTCCTTCAATACTATGAGAAAGAACTTCAAAATCTCTTACCTGAGATTTAAGCCTTTCTATGTTGTCTGAGGTAATGGAAGTGATATTATCCACTGCCTTGGCAGCACCATAGTTCTCTTCCCTTACTTCTTCTAGGCCAATAACCTCCTTCTTAAGCTCATCATATTGATTATCCACTGCTCCTGTCACTTGCTTAATATCTTTAACTATATCTGCCAGATTAAGATTAATCTCCTTAACAGCATCCTTAGACTGCTCAGCAAGCTCCCTAACAGATTCTGCTACTACAGCAAAGCCTCTTCCCTGCTCTCCAGCTCTGGCAGCTTCTATTGAAGCATTTAGGGCTAAGAGATTTGTCTGCTCAGAAATACCTGAGACTATAGCAACGATATTAGTAATATTATTAGCCTTATTTTCTAGTACATCACCGCTATCCTTGACTTTAAGAAAGTCCCCTAATACCTTCTTTATATTATTGCTTGACTCCTGCAGCCTTTCATAGCTGTTATTTATCTTTTTCGATGTTTTTTCCAGCTCATCTTTATTACTGTTTTCAACATCGCTTAGGGCAACAAGGCTTTCTACGCTCTTATTAAGACTGTAGGCTATCTCTTCAGTGTTTTGGGCTTGAGATATGGCTCCCTGTGAAACCTGCTCCATAACCTCTCCTATTTCATTAGAGGTTGATTCCATGGCCTCTCCTATGGTATTTATCTTATTTATAAACACTCTCATTTCATCGGTAATACCCTTAAATCCTATAAAATCCCCTTTAATTCTTTTTTTATAATCCTGTAATAATTTATGAATCTCCTGTAAGCCATCTCTTGTTTCTATACCGCTCTCAAGATAGTACTTTTTTGAAAGGATATTTGAAAGCTCCTCTTTTATAGAATATAAGGGAGATAGTAAGAAGAAACCTCCAAGGCCTGCACCAAAAGCTGCAATTAAAGCTGCTGTAAGAGCCTCTAAAGGCTTTAAAATTGCAATACCTCCAGCCATTGCTATAATGAAAGTAAATAAGGCAAGCTTAATCTCTATTTTGTTAATAAACCCCAAAGACATAAGCTTACTAATTTTATAAACCCGTTTATGATAAATATTTTTTTCAAAGGTTATATGTACTTTAAGTCGTCCATTATTTCTCTCAATTTCCTTAAAGCTGATCCTCTCATTAAAAAACTCAGCACTTCCCTCTAGAAGGCCATAAAAGTAATCATACATTTCTCTTTTAGATTCGTAGGTCAGCACTCCTTCCCTAGAAGAAATGGGTTCTATTATAAGTAAAGGAGGCTTTGCTCCTAAAAATTTCTTTGTCATTTCAATATGTATTGGGTATATGTTTCTTAAAAAACTATATAGATTTTCGCACTGAAAAAAGGCAGGAAAATCCTCAGCAAAGGTCTTTATATTATCCCTTCCAACCTTCCCCCATAACTCCTTTATATCTATTCTTGAGGCTTTAGCTATATTGGCCATTACCTCCTTAATCTCCTTATCATCAACATTCTCTAAGGGTGTAAAAATCTTATTTTCAGACCACCCAGCACTAACCATTGCACCTTTCACCGTATTATCGCCATAAATATTTCTGCAGGTTTTCATCCAGGTTGACACTACTGTTCCTTTCATAGCATACTCCCCCTATTTTTTTATATTAAAATTTTATATAAGGTATTTTATCCATAAAATTAATTATCGTAATAAATAGATAAAGCTTAACCCTTATGCGAATTAATCCCTATTCATAAGAAAAACAGCCTCTCATTATTGAAAGGCTGCTTTCTTTATTAATAGCCGTCATCATTGTAGCTTATTTTAGGTATATCAGTCATTTCATACATTTCGTAAGACATGGGTGGGGAAAATACTCTTCTGATAAAATGAGACTTACCAAAGGCCTCTGAATAGTTTCCTTGATCTATTTTCCTACTATAGCCTCTAAGCTCTGCAAGCTTTGTAACTCCCACGTAAATCTGAGATATCAAATACCAGGTGGCATAATCAACTCTTCCTGTTTCCGGAAGATTAAAAATCTGTTGAAATACCCTAACCGCTTCCTCAGTTTCCGGTCCATAAAAGCCATCCTCGGCAACCAGAGGAATTAGGGGATAATTTTGGGCTATTCGATTTAGAAAAGCCTGAGTAGATCTTACTGGAGTTCCAGAATCTCCTATAGCTAAAGTTCTTCCAGGATAAGACTCTGGTACACCTGCTACCTCTGGTGCTCTTCTCAATTCTAAGTTTGTTCCATAGAAATTTGTAAGTATTTCATAGGGTGTTCTTCCTTGATCTGCAAGGCTCTTACTTCCCCATTGAGTAAGCCATCCTGGACACTGAACCCTTACTCCATCACAGTACTGGGCAAAAAGTGGCTGTCTAGCATCAGGCCTTTTAATATAAGTAGAAAAAATTTCATCCACAATTCTATCAATATTATCATAGATATTTCTTCCAGGGCTAAAAGCCTGATCAAAAGCTGTGGAATTAGTTATGGTAAAATCCTTACCCTTACTCCTATACCACTCTGTGTATATCCTGTTTAAGGTAAAAGAAATGATGCAGTAGAGATTTGCTCTTATAGCATTTTCCGGCCAGGTAGAAAATATCTCACAGCAGGCTACATTTTTAATATAGTCCTTATAAGGAACTGTATAATTTGCTGCATTAGGATCGTCTGGCACTCCATCATGTACAATTACGAATTCCGGTACCACAACATTTTCCAGAACTACAGTACCCTTACCTGGTGGTAGAGGCTTTTCCTCATCCTCAGGAATTTTAGGAGGAAATATTCCTACTAAGGTATTGGCTTGAATGTTTATAACCACTTGCTGGCGTTCTTTATTAATATTCTTTTCTATTAAATTATGCTTTGGTATATTTATTTCTACCCTTTCTATGCCCCTAGCTGCTGCCTCCACCTCTGATAACATATTACAGTTTTGCAGGGCTAAAAGAGCTGGAAAAACCTGAACCCCACTTATATAAAGAGGTGCAAAGCCCTGGGATTCCACCTGTACATTTGCTAGACTATAGGGAATAGGCATACCTGGCTGCTCTGAGAACTCTATAGGGGGAGTATTTAAATCAATAGGGTCTGTCTGCCCTATATTATTGGTAGTAAGAGTAACTGCATTTTGCGGTTGCTCTACATTATCAGCTCCTATGGGTGTTATTGTTACCCTGGAGTTAGGGATTGGTATTGCACTTCCACCTTGAAAAACCTGTACCCTTAATCGGCCTATTGCCATTTTATACTCCTCTAGTTAATTGTTCATTACAGTATATGAAGAGCCTTAAAAAAAGTTACTAGGTATTCTGATATAGAGACTACCTATAGTATATTCTGACCCTTCCAATCCCCCATGGCTTTCATTTGCATCTGGTTCCGCCATAAGTCCTCTCATTTCCAAATCACTCCTGGTATTTCTTATACTTTCGAAAGCACCTTCTAAATTTAAGGTGCCATAGCCCCACTCTCTATTAGGATATATTTCTCCCTTCTTTTTATCTGCTCCAGCTATGAGATAGCTCTTAATCATCTCATTATAAAAGCTTATATCCCTCTCTTCTACTATCTTCCATTGAAGCATTAATGCTACTGCACCTGCAGTTACTGCTCCAGCAACACTACTACCACTTACTGTGGTGCTCCCTCCTCCTACAGCGGTGGTTATGGCATTAACACCACCAGCTACTAGATCAGGCTTTATAGCCCCTCTCCTTGTAAAGCCTCTTCCAGAGGCTGCAACCATCACATTAGTAGTCTGATTATAGAACCCTACGCTTATAGCTCCAGCAGAGGTAGAAGGAGCAGTTAATGTAATATATTGACTGGGATTTAAAAATCTGGTACCCTCCTTCAAAAGAATTCGTGAAGGTATCCATGCATTATATCTCCCATTGATTATTACATCTCCATAAAGGGTGAATCTCCATATTCCAGGAACTAAACCAAGCATTATTATCCCTATACTTTCATCTCCTGTAGCGGGATCTGGAAGAATATATTGAACAATGACTCTTGTCCTCTCATAAAGGAATCTTATGTCCTCTGTTTCCCCTGCCCTTGCAGGAATTCTTTCTATTACCTCTCCGGAAGGTGATGTAATTCCTAAGGATACCTTATCTGGTCTCTGGAGCCATATTTCAAAGGCTATATTAACTTCCCCATCTCCTATACGAAGCTCAATAACTTCAGTAGCACCAGTTTCTTTAATAATTCCCTCTGTATGGGTATCAGAAAAGCCCTCATTGCCACAGGGAGCAGTTACAGATACCCCTGCATAACTCACCATCTCATCTATATATTTTTCAATTATCAGACTGCCGTCATGAGGCCCAAAGTTAGTGGATAAAGGTACTAAAACGCTTATGGGAGTCCTTAGCTCTGTGGCTTGCCTAAATAAATACATTAAGGCCATTAATATATCTGTATCACTATAAATAGGTACTTCTCCAGTTTCTGTAAACGCTGGATATTGTGCACTAAGATTAGACTGCTTAAGCTTAACCACTAAAAATCTTGCATCTGGAGCAGCTCCAGTAAGCTGGGAATCTTTACCCCTAGCTCCCATAATACCGGCCATATGAGTTCCATGGCCATTGGTATCTCTTGAGGGTACGATGGTATAGGGATCTCCTCCTTCTGCTCCAAGGGCAATGGCTCTATTAATATCCTCTTCAGTATATTCAGTTCCAAAGATTAATTCCTCTGAGGGATTCTCATTTTCAATGGTCTGATCCCATATTTTCAAGATCTTTGTTTTATTATTTTCATAAGTAAATTCTGTATTCATATAATCTATTCCGGTATCTATTATTCCTAGAAGTACTCCTCTTCCAGTAAGAGTAAGATAAGGATTATCATGAAACTGTAGTATATTTGCTGCTTCCAGGGGATTTACTTGATTTAATACAAATATTCTGGGAGGCTCTACATAAACTATTGTTGTAGTTCTATTCAATAGATCCTGAAGCCTTCCATTGAGAACAGAAATGATTGCATATTTATTATCTATGATGAAAGCTGTACCCAAGCCTGTAGATGCTACATCATTAACCACATCACCCTGGTACTGAATAATAAAATTTCTGTAATCAGTACTTATATAATTTTCTCCAGGGCTTCCAAGCTCCTGTCTTTGAAGTCCTCCTGCTGTTGCTGCAGCTCCAACTATATTATTAAAGGAATCTAAGGCACATACAGTTCCATAGCCCCAGGTGGGATTAGGATAGTCCTCCTCAGCTCTTCTTCTTCTTGCTCCTGTTATAAGGTAGTACTTTAACCTATCTCCATACAAAAAGGCATCATTTCCCTGTACTATTCCCCACTCCATAAGAAGAGCACATATTCCTGAGACGTGAGGTGCTGCCATAGATGTACCAGTTTTTGGGCCAAAGCTTCCCCCAGGAAGAGTGGATACTATACCTTCTCCAGGAGCAACAATATCTGGTTTTATAAAGCCCTCTCCATAAATCCCTCTTCCAGAAAAGGAAGATATAGAATTAGTCATGGAATTATAGCTACCTACAGATATGACATTTTCTACTGTAGCAGGTATACCTAAAGTGTTATATACATCCGGCTGAAGAAATCTCGTCCCTGCCCTTATATTCTCTGATATAGGAAGCCATATATCATACCGGCCTCCTATCTCTCCAGTATTGATTAATCTTACATTCCATTGACCAGCAGCTACAGTATTTTCTCTAGAAAGTATTGTTATTATAACCTCTCCCTCTAGATTAAAGGGCTTAGGTCCAGTATCATATAAAAGGACTATATCATTACCAATGGGTATTTCTCTGTAGCCCTGCCTAACGGGTATCACTCCTGTTCTGTTTCCTAAAGGATTGGTAATCTCTAAGGTAAGATCTGATAAAATGGGCTTATATAGCTGTAATATCACTCCTGCCTCTCCACTGCTTACCCTAATTTGTATATTCTCTTCCTCACCAAGCTCTCCTCCAGCATGATGAGCTCTATCCCCTTCATTTCCTGCTGCTATTACAAAGGTTACCCTTTCCACACCGCTTATAGTGTTTATATACTGTTCTAGAATACTTGATCCATTATGAGCTCCATCATTTGTGCTCCAGCTTAGGTTAATAACTAAGGGCTGATTTATTTCTCTACCTCTATCAATTAAAAATTTTATTCCTCTCATTATCTGACTACTTAATGAAAAATTAACCCCCTCAACTCCAGTTATTTTAACCATTGCAATAGAGCTTCTGTAAGCAGCTCCATAATTTTCTCTATCAATATCCCCTCCGGCACAAGCTATGCCAGCTACATGTGTACCATGACCTGTAGAATCCCTAAAATCAACCACAGAATATGGATCAGTGGAAGCTAAAGCTTCATCTATCTGAGCCTTGGTATAGACTAATCCACCCGCAGCTAAATCATAGAGAAATTCTATTCTACTTTCCCCTTCTTCTGTTCTGAAGGCCCTTAAAGTATAATCAATACCTGTATCAATAAAGCCTACAAGAACTCCTGCACCAGTGAGATTAGTGGACTGCCATAGACCAGTGACACAGGCTGCCCTCATGCTGGAAGCATCTGATGTGTATAAAACCTTAGAAAGCTCCAAATATTGTATTCCTGGTACCTGATTAATAGCCTGTAAGTTATCCACAGGCAAGGTGATAATTCCATAGCCGTAGCCCAGATTTTCAAAGGTACCACCTATGTTATCCACACCTTCTCTAACTTTGTCCACATTATCCCCAAAAATAACCTCCAACTGAAGGTTATTAGTGAAGAACTGTGAAGTGTTTGATAATTGAGTTATTTTACTTATTATATATGGGGATACATTTGAAAGAAGATTCAAAATACCATTACCCTCCAAAGACTAACCTCCTGCTCCTTGCTTCACTATATTTATAGTGATATATAATATTCTATAAAGTACTTTTTTGCCCCAAAAAGCAGGCAATAAAAAGCAGGCTCCAGGAATTATATTCCTTAGCCTGCTATATTTATTATATTTATACTATTTTTTAGAGCTTTATCTCTAATTTAATAAGCCTTGCCAAAGGCTGAATTTCTTTAAGCCCTGCAGTTTCCGTTTTCACTGTTCCTCCATTGCTAAGAAGAAGTACCTTAGAGCTATCAAGCTTTTTAACCTGTCTTATTACTCGTTTATTATTGTACTCTAGAAGGTATATAGATCCGCCCTCCAACTCTTTTACAGAATAGGCTAAAGCTAGATCCCCCTTTGATATTCTGTAGCCAATCATATCCTCTTCCTCTATCTCGAGGTAAAAAACCTTATCGGAAGCATAGCCTTCAATCTTGTTAGCTTCTATAGGCAGCTTTCTGGAGCCCTTAGCCTTTGTAAAGGTATAATCATATATGGGAACATTCTTCAGCATTGATCCAAAGGCCTGATTCCATATTTCTTCGCTTTCACTTTTTTCTTTTGTCCCTTTAGCTCCTATGGAAGAAGGGGAACTCAACCTTACAGGCTTTCTTTCCTCCATTAAATCCTCATCGGCAGCTACCATGCTAACATCATTTAGATTGATTGCCAGAAGCTTTGATATTCTGTTTATCATCCCTTCATTGACAATCTTTCTTCCAAGCTCTATATCTGTTATGTAGCTTTCAGCAACACCCAGCTTCTTAGCCAGCTGCTTAGAGCTCATATTCTTACTTACTCTTGCTTCTTTAATTTTTTCTCCTACTCTACTCAAAATGGTAAACTTCCTTTCCATTATGGTCCATTGAAGGTTATAGCACCTACTGCTCCTTTGCCTTAGTCTCTGCTTCCTTCTGCTTAAACCATTCTCTTTCCTCCATAAGGTGCTCTATAAGGTAATCGAAGGTCCACTCAATAGAGGTAGGGGTTACCACAGCCATTATTCCTTCCCTTCCTATAATTGCCCTTACAAATTTTATTCCTACATTTAAATCCTCATCGGAAAAGTTATTAAATAAAACTACCTTTTCACCATGTGGAGCCTTATCATGAAGCTCAAACTTTAAGCCTTCTATAATCTGGCCAATTTTCATGCTAGTCATACCGCTGCTTATCTCTTTTATTGTAAGGTTTGTAGCCTTAAGATTGCCAAGCTCCTCTTGGGATAAACCGTATACCAGCAGCATCTTATTATTATCCAAGTAAATCACTCCCTCCATCCTTAACTATAATATTTTAATCGTGATCCGTTCTATGATTTCCCGTTGCTAGCCTTACGCACTTAGCTGCTTATCTTCCAAGCTTATCTGGTTCTCCATACTCTTCGCCAAAGGTATCAACCTCTACCTTTTCCATTATCTCATCTTCATAAGGCTTATCGTTATAGCCCCTAGATACACTAACTATCCTATCAACTGCTTCCATACCTTCAACAACCTCACCAAAGGCTGCATACTGGCCATCTAGATGAGGAGCCTTTTCCACCATGATGAAGAATTGACTTCCAGCAGAGTTAGGATTCATAGCTCTTGCCATAGAGATAACACCTCTATTATGAACTAAAGTATTCTCTACTCCATTATCTCTAAACTCGCCCTTTATTGAATATCCTGGTCCACCCATACCTGAGCCTTCAGGGCAGCCTCCCTGTACCATAAATCCAGGTATAACCCTGTGGAAGGTAAGTCCGTTATAGAAGCCCTTATTTATAAGGCTTATAAAGTTTTTCACAGTATTTTCTGCTACTTTAGGATAAAGCTCTATTTTAATTTTCTCTCCCTTGGCAGTGGTTATGGTTACTAATGGATTCATCAAAAAACCTCCTCCTTAAAGGCTGAGCCTTTATATCTTTTATTTTAATTTTTTCCTAATGCTTAGGATTCATACAAATAAAGTATTATTATACAAAGATTATATCTGATTTTAATAGCTTTGAAAACCATAAGCAAAGAAAAAAGGCCCGGTACTTTAATTGTCCCAGCCTTTAAAGGTATCTTTTCCTTTTGTAACCTCATATAGTAATCAGTCCTTTTGGTATAAAACTTATATCTCATAAACTTCAGATGCTTGTCCCAATTATGCCACCATTAGTGTGCAAAAGAGGTTCCCAAAACAACACGATTAAAATCATTAGTATTTGATAAATTTTTAACATTTATATGCGAAAAAATATAATCTCTTCCTTCTTTATTTATTAAATCTCCAAATAAACTGCAGAAGAAGGTGGATGGAACTTTTTCTATTTCACTAAAATCTAAGGTTATATTTTCATTTAAATTATCTTTAAGCCATTCTCTAAGTAATATTGCATCTTCTATTGCAAAACTTTCACCTAAAAAATCTTTAACCATAACTTTTAACATTTTTACCACTCCCTATTATAGTTTTTATGTGTTTTTTCTTTTAAGCTATCTTACATTTATAATATAACATCTCCAATAAAGTTTGTCAACACTTTAACAATCTTTTTTCATATTTTTCTATATTTTTTAAAAAAATTGGCAGACCCTTATAGATCTGCCAAAATACAATCTTCTTTTTTATATTCTAACTCTAATAAGCTGTAGCTTAAGGATAATATTTCCTTGGTATTTAGGGAGTTATAAATCTTAACACTTCCCTTAGCTTCTTCATCCCTTTTAAGGTCATGGGCTATAAGCTGACGCATAAGCTCCCTTGAGGTCCCCTCACTTCCATCTATTAGCACCACTGACTCACCTAATATATCTTTGATAGAATTTATCACAAAGGGATAATGAGTACAGCCTAAAACTACAGATGCTAGTTTCTCCTCCTTAAAGGGCATAAGTATATTACTAAGAAAGCTCTTTAGCTCTGGGGTATCAACCTCTCCTCTTTCAATATATTCCACAAGACCGGGGCAAGGAAGAGGAATTATAGGATTTATACTCTCATCTTTGGCATATTTCTCAACTAGAGCCTGAAACTTTTTTTCCTTTAAGGTGACATTGGTAGCCATTATAAGTATCTTCCCTTGCTTTCCAGTTTCTATAGCTGGCTTTAAGGCTGGTTCTATACCTATTATAGGAAGCTCCTTATACC
>JAEXZL010000103.1 GCA_023451395.1 Bacillota bacterium
ACCATATACTCTTTCACCTTCGGAGGTTTTATCACTTTCAGTGGCAGCTTCTTCATCACTTGCTTTTGAACTCTCCACTTTTTCAGCGGGTATTTCCTTTACTGCGGAGGTTATTGCCACTGGTGAAATATCTTCATAGCTTTCTGGCTTAACCTGGCAGCGGGTGAAATCGCCAAGTTCTATATCTATGATCTTGCTTATAAGGTCTGAAATTGAAGAAACATACTTTATATAAGGATGTCTCTGTACAAAACCATGAGGTTCATACATCTGCCCTCTAAGCATTCTAGAAATATCTTGAGCTGGTACGTGATACTGAAGCATTACAGAAATGGATTTAGATAGAGAATTAAGAAGTCCTGTAATGATAGTACCTTCTCTATCAGTAGAAATATAGATTTCACAGATTTCTCCCTGTTCATTTCTGTTTACTGTGGTATAAATTTTAACATCATCTATTTGAGCTGGATGAGTTTTTCCGTACCTAACTCCCTGAGGCTTAGCGCGTCTCTTATAGTTTGTGAGATTAGATTGAAGCTCCTTGGCTCTATCTAATAAGTCATAGTAGCCTAAATCATTTAGATCTACCTCAGAATCTCCATCCATTGAGGTGTTTAAAGGCTGGCTTGCTTTGCAGCCATCCCTGTAGATGGTTATTCCTTTAACTCCTAGCTTCCAGGATAGAAGGGTAATATCTTTTATATCCTCTACAGTAGCAGTTTTGGGCAGATTTACGGTTTTGGAAATAGCTCCAGAAACTAAAGGTGATAGTGCAGCAACCATCTTTACATGTCCAACAGGGGCAATAAATCTATTTCCACTACCATTTTTGTTAGCAGTATCAAAGACGGAATAATGCTCTTCTTTTAAATGAGGAGCTCCTTCAAGTTTTCCATCCACTAACTTTTCAAATTCAAAGCCATCCTTGGATGCTGTCTCAGTTCTTGTAATGTAATTTACTATATCCTCAATTTCATGAGACTTATAACCAAGATTTTTTAAGGCAGTCTCAATAATTGGGTTAACCAAGGTCATGAATCCACCGCCTGCAAGCTTTTTGTAAACAATATGACTGAAGAAGGGCTCAATGGAAGTAGCACCACAATCCATAGCAAAGGATATGGTTCCTGTAGGGGCTATTACGGATACCTGAGCATTTCTATAGCCAAATTTCTTTCCCGAATCAATAGCATTTTTCCACACTTTTTTTAGAACGTCACTGATGCTATCTAACTCCATAGTGCTAAGAAGCTGATGATTAACCCTGTAGGGTTCCATGTTTAGTCCTTTAAAATCACTATTAAGAGACCCAGCAGCAACAGAGTGATTATGGATAACCCTAAGCATATGATCTTTGTTTATATCATACATAGCAAAAGGACCAACGGCTTCAGCCATAAGGGCAGAAACATAATAGGATTGCCCAGTTAGTATTCCTACTAAGGAACTTGCAAGATTTCTTGCTCTTTCTGAGTCATAGGGAAGGCCCATAACCATAAGTAGAGAAGCAAGATTTGCAACACCTAAACCAGTGGTTCTGAAATTATAAGTTTTACGAGCAATATCTGAGGTTGGGTATTGTCCCCAATGAATAGATGCTTCTAAGAGCAACTGATTCAAGGAAATTATATGAACAAATCCCTCTAAATCAAAGCTGTTTGATTCTTCTCTATAAAAATTGTATAGATTTATAGATGACAAATTGCAGGAGGTATCATCTAAAAAGGCATACTCACCGCAAGGGTTTGTAGAATTTAACTGGTTATGCTTTGCAAAATAATTGCCATCTTCACCACCAGGACAGGTGTGCCATGCATTAAAGGTATCATTAAACTGCGGTGCTGGATCTGCACATTTCCAAGAGGACTCATTCATTAAATCCCAAAGTTTTTGAACTTTTATCTTTCTATTAACTTTATTATCAATTCTTCCGGTGAGATCTATTTCTGCGTCAGGATTCTTAGACAAATTGCTTACCTTTTCCATAAAATCATCGGATATTCTTATGGAATTATTGCTATTTTGTCCTGAAACAGTGGCATAAGCCTCACCATTAAAATCAGAATCATATCCCATCTTGATGAGAGCTCTAACCTTATCTTCTTCCTTGGCTTTCCAGGTCATAAATTCTTCAATTTCTGGATGATCTATATCTATACATACCATCTTTGCGGCTCTTCTTGTGGTACCACCAGATTTTATAGCTCCAGCATTTCTATCAAACCCCTTTAAGAAACTCATTAATCCAGAAGAAACACCACCGCCGGAAAGCATTTCGCCTTCAGCACGTAAGGATGAGAAGTTAGTTCCTGTTCCGGAGCCTCCTTTAAAGAGCTTTGTTTCTGTAACAAACTGTTCTGATATGGAGTGAGAACCTAAAAGCTTATCTTCAACAGAAACAATGAAGCAGGCAGAAGCTTGAGTTCTGGTATAGTTATCATCAGATAACACTACTTTTCCAAGTTTTTCATCATAATAATAATTTCCTTGAGGCGAGCCCTTAATACCATATTTTAATGCTAGACCAGTATTAAACCATTGGGGAGAATTTGGAGCATATAACTGAGCAAGAAGTCCATAAACCATTTCATCATAATAAATGGAGGCTTCTTCTTCCGTTGTTATTATACCTTCATCAATAAGTGCATCTCTCCAAAAGCTTACTAATCTATCCGCTACCATCTTCATGCTTTCTTCTGAGCCGCTTTTGGTAGGAACTCCTGCTCTTCTAAAGTATTTAGAAGCAATTATATCACAAGAGTTTTGAGAATAATGTGAAGGAAATTCCAAATCCTTCATATGAGTTAAAATGTTTCCAGTTTTATAATCCTTTAGTAAAACATCGACTTTCTTCCATTTAAACAAATCATAAACTGATTTGGATTTGTTTTTTTCTAATTCTTTTGTATAATATCTTTTAAAGAGACTATGTATATCGGCCATTTATTTACCTCCCAAGATTATTTAATCACTATATATAGTGTTCATATAAAATTGTTATACTATATATTGAATATAAAAATTATATATTATTTTATTCTATTATTCAATGATTAAAAGTTATTAATTTATAAACATAGGTTCAAATTAATAATAGTTATGGTGACCTATCGAGGTATTTCATAGAAAGGTAAATTATTTATTAAAAGGAGATATTTTATGATTAGAGGAATTTTAGGAGAAAGTCCCAATATAGATGACACTTCCTTTGTAGCAGATAGTGCAGAGGTTATTGGAAAAGTAACTATAGAGAAAAATTGCAGTGTGTGGTTTGGTGCTGTAATAAGAGCTGATAGCTGTGAAATACATATAGGGGAAGGAAGCAATATTCAGGATAATGCAGTTATCCATGGAGACGAAAACTGTAATGCTATTTTAGGTAAGAATGTAACAGTAGGTCATGGTGCAATTGTTCATGGCTGCATTATAGAAGATAGAGTGCTCATTGGTATGGGGGTAATTATTTTAAATGGTGCCAGGGTAGGGAAGAACACAATTATTGGAGCAGGATCTTTGATTACAGAAAATAAAATGATTCCTGAAGGAGTTCTGTGCCTGGGATCACCGGCTAAAGTGGTAAGAGAGCTCACTAAGGATGAGATAACTTCTATAGAAGCTTCAGCTAAGCATTACATAGAAAAGGGTAAAGAATTTAAAAAAGAACTTTAAGAATTAGTTAAAAAAATGTAGCAGTCTTCGATAATTAAGTATAGTAGTGGAAGAAAGGGGAAGAGGCGATATGGAATTATCACCGTTGCGTAAAGGCTCCAATCCTGTTACAGATCGATAAAAGGTCGAGATGAAAAAGGATTTTTG
>JAEXZL010000122.1 GCA_023451395.1 Bacillota bacterium
ACCTTCAATATAACCAAGGAGTTTAACGGAATTGTAAAAGGTAGTGACTCTGTTAAAAATATAAAATGCCCTGTTATTATCTTTCAGGGAGATAGGGATTATGTGGTTCCTCAGCATATGGGCGAAAGCATAGCAAAGTATATCCCACAAAGTGAATATGTATTATTAAAGGATACTGGCCATTCTCCATTAGTGGATTGTCCTGATTTGCTAGTAGAAAAAATTAAAGATTTTATTTATAAATAACTATGTTTACATCTTAAAGGAGGCTTGCCCTCCTTTTATTTTATTATTCTAATATTTCTGTTTTTACCTTATAATATAATAAGAAATAATACCTATATTAATTACTTGGAGGAAATTTTATGAAGTCAGATTTAAGTTTTGTTAAGAATAACCTTACTCCCACGCCTCCAAAGAAGCACTTTTTTAGCTTTAACAAAAGATGCGATGGAGTTCGGGTAAAACATAGTACTTCTATGCAAAGAATACTTCCTTTTATCTTTAGAACAAGAACCGAGAGTTTAATATATTCTCCAGAATCCATGGATTTTACTGCAGCCAGGGAATATATAAAAAGAAAAAACCGAGAAACACCTGGTCTTGGCCTTAGCAGCTTTCATCTTGTTATTGCGGCACTTGTAAGAACCATTGCCGCCTATCCCTATCTAAACAGATTTATTAGCGGAAAAAAGCTTTATGCCAGAAATTATATTTCATTTTCCTTTGTGGTTCTTAAAATGGTTGATGGAAAAACTGATGAAACACATGCAAAGATATACCTTCAGCCAGAAGACACTCTCAGGGATGTAATGAGTAAAGCAAAAGATACAATAGATTACTGCAGAGCAAATGGCGAAAAAAATGATGACAAGCTTATGGATTTTGTAGCCAAGCTTCCAAGTCCTATGATAAGTCTTATAGTTTTCCTTGTAAGAAAGTTAAATGACTGGGGATTATTACCTAAAAGCTTCATTGAAACAGATCCACTCTTTACCAGTGCCTTTATAACTAATCTTGGAAGCATAGGTCACGGAGCCTTAAATCATCATCTATATGAATGGGGAAATGCTTCCCTCTTTGTTACAATGGGAAGGTTGACCAAGGAAAAGATAAAAGAAGCCACTCATAAGGATGAAGAAAAATGGAATTTAGATATGGCCATCACCATTGATGAGCGTATAGCATATGGTTACTATCTAGTTAAAGGAATTAAATATTTTCAGTATTTATTAAACCACCCAGAGAAGCTGGAGCTTCCACCGGATGAGGTTGTATTAGATGACTGCATTTAATTAATAAGAGACAAAGGAGGGAATTTTCCCTCCTTTGTCTCTTATCTTTTATAATTAAAAATCAAACCCTTTTGGCGAAGACTGTGTTTTTTATTATTGTGGGAAGTAAGGTGCTTTTATAATTGATGTGAATAAGGTGTGTATTTTTTCACCATTGAAGCGAGGAACTCTAGGGCCTCCTTAGGATGCTTGCCAGAAGAAACCTCCCCTACTAGCATAAATCCTCCAACATTTTCTTTGATATATCTGTAAATCTCATTAATTTCTGCTAAGCTTGGAATAGAATTGTTTTTCATAGTATCAAGAACATAAGTAGCTATAATTAAGGGTTTTTTACTTCTTTTCATAAAGGAAACCACTTGTTCCTCATGATAAGCTATATCTAAGGGAGAAAGCTCTGCAAAGAGATCCCCTCTTCCCAGCATTATTCCGTCACAGTTCCTTACAATCTCTTTTAAGGCCTTTATTCCCTCTAAGCATTCTATTTTGGCCCAAATTTTAGGAAACTTAGCTGTCTTATTATAGACTCTTGCCTGTTTAATATAGTTTTTTAGTTCAAGTAAAATTACAGGATCTAGTGTGTAGGACATAGCCATGATGTCTACATTATTTTCAAGTCCAAAAACTATATCTTTTTTATCCTTTAGGGATAGCTTCCCATATAATCTTTTTAACCCTATGGCATTAACTCCCTTTTCCGCTCTTATAATTCCGCCTCTTTTCACTACTGTTTTTATAACCTGACAATCCTCACTGGTATTAATTAATTCAAACTCCATAGTCCTGTCTTTAATAAGAAGAGCTGTAACTCCATCAAAGTTAAATCTACTTAAAGTAGAGCTGATTGGTATTAAATTAAATTCTTCTGCCAAAGCTCTTTTAGAGGTATAATAGCTCTCTGTACAAAAATAAATCTCCTGTCCCTTTGTGGCCATAAATTCCCTAGGATACCCTGAATATATTCTAAGCTTGCTCCCCTGCAAGTCCTGAATGATGGTAACACTAGGATAATTACTTCTTAGATATTTAATCTCTTCTGAAATCTCCTGATAATCCTCATCCCGAATATGAGAAAAGTTAAATCTGGCAGCGGTCATTCCCCCTTCTGCAAGCACTGCCAAATCCTCCTTTCTTTTAATATTTGGGCCAATAGAACATATAATCTCCATAAATAACCTTCACCTTATAAAATTTCTATTTCAAAAATTGCTCATTCATTAATATATTTTATGAAGGTGTTATGAAAATTATATTAATTAATTACTTTAATATTAGGAGCTTTGTTATTTTTGTGATCTTTCAGCAATAAGTAAATCTATCATTCTACCATAACTTTTTACTCCATCATCTTGTCCATTACTCTTTAAATAACCATCATTGACCTTATTAGCAATTTCTTCTGTCATTCCCTCATAAGATCTCCAGAAGCTACTGTTAAATATCATATCTCTTTGAAGCCCCTCTGAATAATTGTCCCTAAGCTCCTGGTAAGCCTCAGCATCCTCTGTGTAAAGAGCATTCATGGAATATAATAAAGCTAAAATGGTACCAGAGTATTGAAAATCCTTATCCGGATGAAGGGTACAGGTTAGATAAGCTAAATAATTTGCTTCATCTTCTCTAGCAAAGCCTCGCTGATGAGCCATTTCATGCGTAGCTGTACAGGGAAGCATAAAGCTTGGGATGTTATAATTTACGTTAGCTTCTCCAGTGTATGGTATGTATATACCAGTTATTCCTGTATAGCTCATAATAGGAGATATTAATATTGCCTTAGGCCTACCATAGTTACCTTCTAAACTTTCAATTTCTAAGCCTGCCTCACGGTACCCCAGATAAGCCCTTTTAAAAGCTTCATTATAACTAACTGAAGCTAAGGCAATGTCATCACTACCCACCTGAAGATCCTCCCTTAAGCTGTTGGCCTTTTCTATAAGCTCTTCACATAGGTCGTACAAATCCTCCTTAGTATAGCTTCCTGTAGTGTAACCTAATGTAACACTAAGGGGTTGTCTATTATAATTGAAGCCCCAAAGGAACATAAACATTACATAAAGAATAGAAAGGTATACTCCAAGATTCAAGGCTCTTTTTAAGAAATCTTTATGAAAAATCCCTATAACAGTCCAAAGAGACAAAAATACTAATAGCAGTACCAAAAAATAAATGAGAAACTCTGCTAAGGAAAAGGGTAGAAATCCTGTGACTCTGCTTAGTACCTCTATTATAGGCTTATTAATTCCTGTAGAATAATATTTTTCTACCAATGATGGGAAATGTGAAAATATGTAATTAATTACTGCTGTTATAGGAGCTAGAGCTATTATTAAAAGTTTAAAATTTCTTTTATCTCTCATATTAATCTTCCTTCTAAACATTTTTTAGCAATACAGTAAGAGGTTAGTTTATAATCTTATAATAATATTACTTTTATTCATTATTCATTACAAGCTTTTGAAAAAAAAGAAAAGAGCTTCTTCCACAAACTTCAATGTTCAAGTTAAGTTTATGCTATAATTAACTAATTAAAAAATTTTTATGAAAGGAGATACTTTATGTGCGGAAGATTTCAACTGGAATTTTCTTTGGATGAGCTGGATAGATACTACAGCCTTACTAATTCCTTTAAGGAAGATATGGAGGATATAAAGGAAGCTCCCTCTCATACCCTTTCCCATGAGGAGATTTTAGATATTCAGGGTGTTATTTACCCATCAAATAGATCCCTAGTAGTAAAAAATAATTCTTTGACCCTTCTACCCTGGGGGTTCCCTTTTAACAGTAAGCTTATTATCAACGCTCGCAGCGAAACCCTTTACCAGAAGAACATTTATTCTAAGGCTGCAAAGGAAGGAAGATGTTTAGTTCCCGTAAGCCTTTTTTACGAATGGAAGGATAAGAAAAAATATGAGATCAGCCTTCCGCAAGAAAAGCTTTTTTCATTAGCTGCAATTTATAAAGTCTTTCCAAAAACTCAGGGTGGCTATGAAGATAGGTATGTGTTAATTACAACGGAAGCTAACAAAGATATGTCTAAAGTTCATAATAGAATGCCGGTAATTGTACCACGGGAGCTTGAAAGAGATTATCTAGATCCTAAGGCTTCAGAGGAAGATATAAGGTCAATGCTAAAGCCTTACAATAATATCCTTAATATTACCGCAGCTGACCCTCAAAAACCAGAGCAGCTTAGCTTATTCTAGCTACGAGCTTAGCTATAATATCACTTAATCACTCCAATTAGTTTCAAGGAGCTTATGAATAAAAGCTTTCAAAAAAAGAGACTGTTCAACAAATGAACAGTCTACTTTTTTTATTTTTCCTCTAAATATTCATCATAAGAGCATTTCCTATCCACCATTCCCTCTGGTGATACCTCAATAATTCTATTAGCTATAGTTTGTATAAACTGGTGATCATGACTAGCAAAGAGAACTATACTCTTAAAGTCCATAAGTCCATTGTTAACAGCAGTAATAGATTCTAAATCTAAGTGGTTTGTAGGCTGGTCAAGGATAAGCACATTAGCAGAACTAAGCATCATTCTAGATAACATACATCTAACCTTTTCTCCTCCTGATAAAACCTTTGCCTCTTTTAGTGCCTCTTCTCCAGAAAATAGCATCCTTCCTAAAAAGCCTCTCAAATATGTTTCTGTTTGATCCTCAGAATATTGTCTTAACCAATCTACAAGGTTAAGCTCAGAATCCTTAAAGAAGTCTGTATTGTCTTTAGGAAAATATGCTTGAGAGGTGGTTATTCCCCACTTGTAGCTACCTTCATCCGGCTCTATCTCTCCCGTAAGTATCTGAAAGAGAGTTGTAACTGAAATTTCATTACCTACAAAGGCTATTTTGTCTTCCTTATCAACTCTAAAGGTTACATTATCTAAAACCTTCACTCCATCAATGGTTTTAGATAAGCCTTCTACATAGAGCACATCATTTCCTACCTCTCTAGCAGGTTTAAAGCCTACAAAGGGATACTTTCTGCTGGAAGGCTGTATATCATCTAAGCTTATCTTATCTAAAAGCTTCTTTCTAGAGGTTGCCTGCTTTGACTTTGATGCATTAGCACTGAACCTTGCAATAAAGTTTTGAAGATCTTTAATCTTTTCTTCCTTTTTCTTATTTTGGTCCTTCATCATCTGAAGAGCCAGCTGACTGGATTCATACCAAAAATCATAGTTTCCTACAAAGAGCTTTATCTTGCCGAAATCTACATCACAAATATGAGTACATATCATATTTAAGAAATGTCTATCATGGGATACAACAATGACAGTACCTTCAAAATCTGCCAGGAAGTTTTCCAGCCAATTTATAGACTTTACATCTAAATTATTAGTAGGCTCGTCTAGTATAAGTACTCCTGGATTTCCAAATAAGGCCTGAGCTAAAAGTACCTTTACCTTATCCTTACCTTCAAGCTCTCCCATTTTTTTATAATGATCCTCTGTGCCAATTCCTAAGCCTTGAAGTAATGATGAAGCCTCGGACTCTGCTTCCCAGCCGTTAAGCTCTGCAAATTCACCTTCAAGCTCTGCAGCCCTCATCCCATCTTCATCGGAAAAATCAGGCTTTGCATAAAGTTCATCCTTTTCCTTCATTATTGTATATAATCTTTCATTACCTCTTATAACAGTGGTTAACACCTCACTGTCATCATATTGAAAGTGATCCTGCTTAAGCACTGACATTCTTGTATTAGGTGCTAAGGATACATCTCCTGTATTAGCTTCTATCTCACCGGATAGTATTTTTAAAAAGGTCGATTTTCCTGCTCCATTTGCACCAATTATCCCATAGCAATTTCCTGGAGTGAACTTTAAATTTACCTCTTCAAAAAGCTTCTTTCCTCCATATCTGAGGCTAACATTATTAACAGTAATCATTAAATTCCTCTTACCTTTCCTTCATATATTTTAAAATCATGCTATTCCTTTTATTAAATTCTTTAAAAAATAAAAAAGCTATGCTTATTACACACAGCTTTTTATTATAACATAAAAGTTCTCTTTGCGAAAACAGTATTTTCATAATAAATGACAGTACAACAATTTAAAAACTACCGTTAGGTTTTAATTGAGGCATTTCTCCTACATATCCAAAGGCTATGGATGAATAGACAAAATGATTTTCTGGTATGCCTATTTTTGTTAGAACCTCTCTAACCTGAGGATTATCAC
>JAEXZL010000221.1 GCA_023451395.1 Bacillota bacterium
ACCATGGAGTTATTTCCCATAGAGATTAGATTTATAAGCTCCTCAGGGTCATTAATTACATTTTCCATGCTCTTACTAATAAAAACATTTATAAAGAGACCAAAAAACAAAGCTACAAGTCCACCTATTAGGCTTAATAAATCCTTCTTCTTCCCTAAGGATGTAAAACTCATTACTATCATGTCCAAAATTGCAGCCATAGCAAGGGGTAGAACTGGAAGAAGAATAAAAATAACTGCTGAGATAATCCAATACATAGGTCCGCTGCCATCTTTAATACCAAAGAAGATAAGTGGGATAGCTAGGACAACAATTTCTGTAAGATATTCGTAAACAAGCACTGTTATGAATTTTCCCATAGTAATTTCATAGGGCTTTAAAGGAAGAGGCAGTAGATATTCCACATCCTTTGAAAAGTAAAAGGTAGATAGTGTATAAATAATACCAAAGATAAATAATATCGTTAGATTCATAGTAATTACAAGACCTACCAATACACCCTGTTGACCTAAGGGAGCCAGTCCATCATAAAGGCTGTCAAGAAGCATAACAAGAGGAAAACCTAAGCTGAGGCCTAATACTACTACTAAAAAGATAGCCATAAAAATTGGGGATAAATTTGCCCCCTTCTTTTTTTTGTTACCGGAATCAGAACCGGTTTTTAAAAATACTCTGCATAGGGTTAAAATATTATTCATTGCTGGTCATCTCCAGGAACAGATTTTCTAAAGAAGTATTTTCCTTGGTAATATCCTTTAGCTCAAGTAAGGTGCCGGAGAAAAGTATTTTCCCTTTGTTAATTATGGCTATTCTATCGCAGAGTTTTTCAGCTACCTCTAAAACATGAGTTGAGAAGAAAACTGTATTTCCATTTTCTACATGGCTTCTCATCATTTCTTTTAAAATAAAGGATGATTTAGGGTCAAGGCCTGTAAGAGGCTCATCTAAAATCCATACAGAAGGATTATGAATCAGTGCACCCATTAATACAATCTTTTGCCTCATACCATGGGAGTAGCTTTGAATTTTATCCCCTAGAGCATTTTTTAAATCCAGCTTTTCTGATAAATCAGCTATTCTTTCTTCTCTTTCCTTTGCAGGAACATTGTAGATGTCACCCATGAAATTTAAATATTCTATACCCTTAAGTTTTAAGAACATATCTGGATTATCAGGAACGTAGCCAAATTGTCTTTTGCTTTCTATAGGATTCTTTAGGGTGTCTATATCATTTATTGTTATCTCACCACTGTCCTGCTTTAGTATTCCGGTAATCATCTTTAAGGTGGTAGTCTTACCAGCACCATTTGGACCTAAAAAACCAAAAATCTCTCCGGACTTAATTTCTAGGGTTAAGTTGTCTACAGCTTTGTTCGTACCATTATAGGTTTTTGTTACATTATTAAGTTTAATCATGAATGCATGCTGCTTTAGTGAAGCAGCCCTCCCTCCACAAATATTTTATTTGAAAAATAATATATTATTAATACAATTATAATTATATCATTTCTATGAAATATGAAAGGACATTTTTGACAAATTGTCTTATAGAATATTCCAAATGTCATTTTATGCAATTGATAGTTGATGTATTATAAGCCGATATGGTGGAAATATTCTAGTTGATATAGGTGGATATAATATAAGGTTATTAAAGTGAATAAATAATAGGCTAATAAAGGTCGATATATTATAAGGTTATCATAGGTATATACATTATAAAGTTATCATGGGTGCATTAATATAAGCTAACATAGATGTATATAATATAGGGTTATGTAGATAGATATATTAACGCTAATATATGATGATTCCTATAATAGAAACAATAATTATCAGAAGTATAGGATCTACCTTCTTCAAGGATGCAATAAATACTCCTGCAAAAATTAACAAGCTTATGTAATCAATAAATATTGTGTTATTTACTAAAAGGAGGGCAGCTGCAGCTATAAGCCCTATAACTGTGGGCCTTATACCTAAAAAAGCATAGTCTACATATTTATTATTTTTAAATCGCATGAAGAATATTGATATAATAGTCATTATTATAAAAGAGGGAAGTACAACCCCCAAGGTACTAACAACTGAACCTAGTATAGAACCGGTGGCAGTATAGCCTATATAAGTGGCACTGTTTACAGCAATAGGACCTGGAGTAACTTGAGAAATTGCAATTATATCTGTAAATTCATTTAGAGAGAGCCAATTATTAGTAGTTACCACCTCTTCCTTAATTAATGGAAGCATGGCATAACCACCTCCAAAGCTAAAAAGCCCTATCTTAAAAAAGGATAAAAAAAGCTGTAGAAAAATATTCATTTTTTCCCCTCCTTTAGCCTTCCATATAATATGCCTCCTATGCCTGCAAGAAGTATTACAATTATTGGAGTGATATCAAAAAAAACAATTAAAACTGCTGCTAAAATGGGAATTAATATGGTGAATTTTTTTAAACCAATACTCTTACCCATAGAAAATACAGGAGCAGCAATAAGAGCCACAATAGCTGGCCTAATTGCCATAAAGGCCTTTACAACATACACATTATCCTTAATGTTTCTAAAAAATATAGCAATGATAAGAATTATCAGGAAGGATGGGAGAACTGCTCCAAGGGTTGTAAATACTGAACCTATGAAGCCTGAGTTCTTATAGCCCACAAAAACTGCAGTATTCACTGCAATAGGGCCTGGTGCTGACTGGGCTAGAGCTAAGGAATCTATGAATTCCTGCTTATCAAGCCACTTTTTATTATCCACCACTTCCTTTTGTATTAAGGGCACCATGGCATAGCCACCGCCTAAGGTAAAGGCTCCGATTTTAAAGAAGCATAAAAACAAATCTATATAATGTTTCATATTAACCTCCTTAAGAGCAAGATTTTTAAAAGTAATTAATGATTTAATTATACAATAAATTCTCCTAGCCGCTAATTTTCTATACAATAATTTATTGTGAGCTATACCTTAAAGTTTATTCTTTATTTTAAAAAATTATTTATATATAGATATGTTAAGGAAGATATATGAAAATTAATATATTACTTACTTTTTATTCAGAATCTTCTAATTATTATAGGCTAAGATGATAATATGGAAGGGAGTGATGGTGTGTTAAGGATTGGAATTATTGGATGTTCAGGTATTGGACTAATCCATGGAGAAGCTTATAAGTATATTGATAATGCAGAAGTAGTTGCTGTTGCTGATATTGTGCGGGAAAAAGCTGATTATCTTGGAAAGCTTCTAGGAGCTGAGACTTATTATAACGGTAGAGAACTCCTTCAAAGGGATGATATAGATGTTGTTGATATATGTCTTCCAACTTATTTACATGAGGAATTTGTCCTTGAAGCAGCGGAAAGAGGCTTTCATATTCTCTGCGAAAAGCCAATGACATTGTCAATGAAAAAGGGACAAAACATGATTGATGCCTGTGAAAAAGCAGGAGTAAAGCTTATGATTGGGCAGGTACTTAGGTATTATCCCGATTACCTTAAAGGGATAGAGCTTATGTCTAATGGCACTATTGAAAATGTGAGAATTGTTAGAGCTTACAGAGGAGGGCCTCATCCTGCAAGAAACAGAGGGTGGTATGAGGATAGCTCTAAAAGCGGTGGTCCCATTATAGATATGGCCATTGATGAAATAGATTACTTAATTCATTGTTTTGGAGCTGTAAAGGAAGTCTATGCTAAGGTATCTTCTAGGAATTTAAAGCTTCACGAGAATGCAATGATTATGCTTGAATTTGAAAAAGGACAGCTGGCACATATAATGGCAGATTGGTCAAGACCTAGAAATACTGCCTTTAATACACGACTTGAGATTATTGCAACAAAGGGGATTGCTCGATTTAACTTAAGAGAGGAAGAGGCACTGGAGCTTATAGAAGTCTATAAAGCAGTGGATAATGAGGATGTAGAACCTCCTTCTCCAATGACAATTTTTCATTCTTCTTCTAATCCCTATGTAAGAGAGATAAATGAGTTTCTACTGGCAGTAGAGACGGGAAGGAAGGTTTCTATCCCTCCCATAGAAGCCCTTGAAGCGTTAAGAGTGGCACAAGCTGCTGTAATGTCCATTAATTTAGGAAGAGCTGTTAAACCCCAGGAGGTGGTGTAAATGAATGGAGTTATCTTAGGCTGCAGTCATGTTCATTCCCATAAATATGTTAGGCTTTCTAAAGAAATAAGGGATTTTAATATAGTAGGAGTGGCTGAAGAAAATTACCCCTTAGCATTAGATTTTTCTACTAAGTACAGCATACCCTATTATTCTGATTATAAGAATCTTTTAAAGGAAAAGGCTGAGATTGCTATTATATGTTCCCCAACCAGCAATCATAAGGAGCTTGTGCTACTAGCTGCAGAGGCAGGAAAGAATATTTTAATGGAAAAGCCTTTGGCTCTAAGCTTGGAAGAAGGGGAGGAAATTATTAATACCTGCAGAGATAAAGGAGTAAAGCTTATGGTAGCCTTCCCCTTTAGATATCTCACTTCTGTTACTAAAACAAAGGAGATTTTAGAAGAAGGACGAATTGGTATTGTCACTGCCATTAATTGCACCAAGCGTGGGAAAATGCCAGGAGACTGGTTTGTCAAAAAGGAGCTATCTGGTGGTGGAGCGATTATTGATCATTCAGTACATGTAGCGGATATTATTAACTATCTTATGAATACAGATATTAAGGAAGTATATGCCAAGCAGACTAGTGATCCTCATTATTTAGAGGTTGAGGATGCTGGGTTAATATATGCAGAGCTGGGTAACGGAGCTAACTTATCTATTGATGTTTCTTGGAATAGTACGGAAGCTTTACCTTCCTTTGGTGATTTAACTCTGGAGATAATAGGGACTAAGGGTGTAATAAGCATTGACGGATTAAAGCAGCAGGCTAAGGTTTATTCTAATAATAAGTCTGCTGATGGTTATTATGGTGATGATGGAAGCCTTTTGATGCTTAAGGATTTCATTAGGGTAATAAGAGAGGATAAGCCTTCTCCTATATCCGGAGAAGATGGATTATATGCCTTAAATCTAGCATTAATGGCTTATGAATCTATAGAAAATAATGCTCCTGTGAGAGCTGTTAAATAATAGATTAAAATTTGAAAAGGATAACCATAGATGAAAAATATTCCTATATAAATCTATGGTTATCTTTTACTTGAGCAGCTTGTTCTTATTTAGCTTTACTAAATTTTTTATAGGCATTATATAAATTCACCTTAATATATATAGTTTAATAGCTATGAACCCTTGAATATAGAAATTAGCATTATAAAGTCTTGAAAAGTATAAAATTTTCTCTATAAGAATTAAGGAAAGTTCCTTAAAATTAGATTATAGATAAGGTTTTCAGTTGAAAATCTCTAACTTTAAAATAATATAGACTTTAAAGTGAAATTAATCAGGTAAGCAGGTGAAAGGATGAGAAAACTGAAGGTTGCTATAGTAGGTTGTGGAAGAATTTCGGAGGTATATAAGCACAGCTTTACAAAGCTTCAGGAGGAAGTGGAGGTGGTCTATGCCATTGACACAAAGCTTGAAAGGGCGGAAGCTTTTGCTGCAGAGTTTCCAGGCTGCATTGCTTCTGTAGATTTTAGAGACTGCTTTAACAAAGGAATTGATGTAATTCACTTGGCAACTCCCCACTATACTCATGCAGCCATAGCTATAGAAGCTATGAAAAATGGGATAAATGTTCTTACAGAAAAGCCAATGGCTATATCTCTAAAGGATGGACAGGAAATGATTAAGGTATCTGAGGAAGAGGGGGTAAGCTTAGGGGTTATTTTTCAAACAAGATATGTTAAAGGCTGTATGGAAATAAAGAAGCTTATTGAGGAAGGAAAGCTTGGGGAAATAATTGCTGCAAGATCCTATTTATCTTGGAAGAGGGAGGATAGCTATTACGAGACCTCTGATTGGAAGGGTACCTGGGACAAAGAGGGTGGAGGAGTGCTAATTGATCAGGCTATTCATTCTATAGATAGAGTGCAGTGGTTAGTAGGCTCTAAAGCTAAATGGGTTGAAGGGACTATAAGCAACCGAAGACATCCTAAGGTTAAGGTTGAGGATACAGCTGAGGCTTTAGTTACCTTTGAAAATAACTGTGCGTACCATCTTTTTGCTACAAATTGCTATTCCTATGATGCTCCCATTGAAATAGAAATAGTTGGGGAGAAGGGAAAGGCTGGACTTAAACAGGATTTAGCTTGGGTACAGCTTCAAGGTGAAGATTACTACGAGATTCCTGATTGTGGCGATGGTATCATTGTTGGGCCAAGCTATTGGGGAAGCAGTCATATTATACAGATAAGTGATTATTATACTTCTCTAAGAGAAAAAAGAAGTCATTACATAGATGGCAGAGAAGGAATTAAGGCTCTAGAGCTAGTGCTGTCCATATATGAATCAGCAGAAAAGGGAAGAAAAATTATTTTAGGTGGAGCTTAAAAGGAGGATATTATGTTAAGAGTTGGAATTATTGGCTGTGGAGGTATCGCAGGAACCCATGCTTCCTGTTATAAAAACATACCAGAGGCAAAGGTAGTTGCAGTTGCGGACATAGTGAAGGAAAGAGCAGATAAGATGGCGGAGCTCTTAGGGGCCGAAGCTCATTATAATGGTGATGATATTTTTAAGAGAGAGGATATTGATGTAGTTGACATATGTCTTCCTACCTATCTTCACTGTGAATATGTTTTAAAAGCAGCAGAAGCTAAGGTTCATGTTCTTTGTGAAAAGCCAATGGCTCTAAGCCTTGAGGAAGGAAAAAGAATGCTAAAGGCCTGCGATGACGCGGGGGTTAAGCTTATGATTGCTCATGTGCTTCGATTCTTCCCAGAAAATGAAAATGCCAAGACTGTTATTGAAAGCGGTTCCATTGGAGAGGTGAAGATGATTCGTACTTATAGAGGAGGAACACACCCTGGTAGAGTAAGGGAATGGTATGAGGATCCTAAGAAGAGTGGAGGAGCTATATTAGATATGGTAATCCACGATATTGATTTCTTAAGATCTTGCTTTGGACCTGTTAAAGAGGTATATGCTAAGGGTAACATGCTTCAGGGCAGTAAGTATAATGAATATGATTTGGTAATGCTTGAATTTGAAAATGGTGTTATTGCACATCTTACAGCAGATTGGTCTAAGCCTGCTGGGGCAAGCTTTAATACAAAAATGGAGCTTGTAGGCACTGATGGGCTTGTGGAATATGAGCTGGCAAAATCCATACCTTTAAGCTTTTTAGCTGAAGTGGAAGAGAATGGGGGAGATAAGGGGGTAGCTGTTCCAGAAAGCCCTCTTCATCCAAGATCAGTTCCTTATGCTAAGGAAATTATTAAATTTTTAGAGGCTGTTGAGGAGAATAAAGAGGTACCAGTACCTACAGTAGATGCCTTAGAAGCAATGAATATAGCTCTAGCAGCTATAAAATCTATAGAGACAGGAAAGCCTGTAAAGGTCCAGGAGGTGTTTTAAATGAAGCTAGGAATAATCGGCTGTGAGCACCTTCATGCCACAGCATACGTTGAAGCAACAAAGAAGATAGCTGATTTAGAAGTTGTAGGTCTTGCGGAGCCTAATAAGGAAATAGGAGAGGCTTTTTCAAAGAAGCATGGATTAAAATATTATGAAAGCTATTCAGAGCTTATTAATAAAGAAGAGGTTCAGGTGGTTTGTATTTGCTCTGCAAATATAAGACATGCTGATCTTACAGTAGAAGCAGCAGGTGCTAAGAAGCATGTTATTGTGGAAAAGCCTCTTGCAACAACCCTTGAAGATGGGGAAAGAATGATAAAGGCATGCAGAGACAATGGGGTTAAGCTAATGGTAGCCCTTCCCTGCAGATATCTTCCTGCAGTAGCTAGAGCTAAAGAGCTTATAGATCAGGGCAAGCTGGGAGAAATAGTTGCAATTAACGGAACAAATCACGGTACCATGCCTGGAGGCTGGTTTGTTAATAAAGAGCTATCTGGTGGAGGAGCCATAATAGACCATACAATACACGTGGCAGATTTAATGCACTGGATGCTAAAGGATGATATTAAAGAGGTTTATGCAAAATCAGCTACTCAAATCCATGATATTGAAGTTGAGGATACTGGTCTTATCTTCATGGAGTTTCAAAAGGGAACCTATGCTACCTTAGATACCTCCTGGAACAGACCTGAGGCCTTCCCAACTTGGGGTGATGTGACCATGGAAATAGTGGGCAGCAAGGGAGCCATAAATCTAGATGCCTTCAATCAGCATGGTAATATCTATTCCAATAAACTAACCAGAAGCACTCACAGCAACTGGGGTGACGACATGAATTATTTAATGATTAAGGACTTTGTTGATGCCATTAAAGAGGACAGACCTTCTCCCGTTTCCGGAGAAGACGGACTCTTTGCCCTAAAGATTGCTCTTATGGCCTATGAATCCATAGAAAAAGGCAGTCCCATAATTGATTAATATATAAAATTTTTAAAATCTCCTGTCTCCGGTGCCAGGCACCGGAGACAGGAGATTTTTTCTTTTCTTTACTCTCTTTTCACTTTTTTCCTTTCACTTTTCTCTTTTCTCTGGTGCCAGGCACCAGAGAAAAGAGAAAAGTGAAACACCATAGAAAGGATCTATATAAAAGTGTATAAACTTTTGGCAAGGCAGAACTATGTGTATAAAAACTGTATAAGAAGGGATGTATTAAGTTCTTATACGATTTAATGAATAAAGGGTTCACAGGGCTTCAGAGGGTTTTTAAGGGAATGTGAATTTTTGGCATAAAAATTGCTTTTTAGTTTTTATAGTATGTTAAATGGATTTCAATCTTTAAAGTATTTAAAAATTAGATTAAGCTAAGGAGGTAATTATGAAGTTTCCTAAGGATTTTCTTTTTGGTGCTGCTTCAGCATCTTACCAGGTGGAAGGAGCTTGGAATGAAGATGGAAAGGGTATTTCTAACTGGGACGTTTTTTCTAAGCTGCCAGGGAAGACCTTTGAGGGTACTAATGGCGATGTGGCAGTAGACCATTATCACAGATATGAAGAGGACATAAGGCTTATGGCAGAAATGGGACTTGAGTCCTATAGATTTTCGATATCTTGGCCAAGGATACTTCCTGATGGTGACGGGGAAGTCAATGAAAAGGGAATTGCTTTTTACAATAATATAATTAATGAGTGTTTAAAGTATGGAATTGTACCCTTTGTTACTCTTTATCATTGGGATCTTCCTCAGGTTTTAGAGGAAGAAGGAGGTTGGTTAAGCAAAAGAACTGTAGAGGCTTTTGAAAAATATGCTAAAATATGCTTTGAGGCTTTTGGAGATAGGGTTAAGCACTGGATAACCTTTAATGAGACAGTTGTATTTTGTGCCTTAGGCTACTTAGCAGGTGCACATCCGCCAGGTATAGTAAATGATCCTAAGAAATACTTTTTAGCAACCCACAATGTATTCTTAGCTCATGCTAGGGCTGTTATGGATTATAAGAAGCTTAGACAATTTGGTGAGATTGGTATTACTCATGTGTTTTCTCCTGCCTTTAGTGCAGATGATAGGGAAGAAAATCAGTGGGCAGCAGAACATGCTAATGAATATGAAATGAAATGGTATTTTGATCCAGTACTAAAGGGGGAATATCCTTCATATGTCTTGGAGCAAATTGAGGAAAAAGGATGGACTCCTGATTGGAGCGCTGTAGAGCTTAATGAAATCAAGGAGGCTGCACCCTTCAATGACTTTATAGGGCTAAATTACTATCAGCCTAAGAGGGTCATAAAAAATGACCAGAGTAATAAAAATGTTGAAAGAAACAGAGAAAATTCTACAGGAGCAGCAGGAAGCCCATCCTTTGACGGTGTTTATAAAACTGTGAGAATGGAAGACAAGACCTATACAAAGTGGGGATGGGAGATATCTCCAGAGGGCTTTTTATTAGGACTTAGAATGCTTAAAGATCGTTACGGAGATGTAAAAATGTATATCACTGAAAATGGTCTAGGAGATGAGGACCCAATTATCGAAGGTGAGGTTCTTGATGTTCCAAGAATAAACTATATAAAGGAGCATTTAAGAGCAGTAAAAACTGCTATCTCTGAGGGTATAAACCTTAAGGGCTATTATGCCTGGTCTGCCATTGATCTTTTAAGCTGGCTAAATGGATATAAAAAGCAGTATGGATTTATTTATGTGGACCACAAGGATAATTTAAAGAGAAAGAAAAAGCTATCCTTCTACTGGTATAAGAATATTATTGAAACCAGAGGGGAAGAACTGTAAGCTAATAAAAAGCCTCCCATCGTATATACTAAATGGGAGGCTTTTTTATAGCTACTAATTTAAAACTTACACAATTCTGTTTTCAATATAGCATATTCGTAGGTATCAACCCATATTGGCTCACCATTGCTGTCTGTTTTAAAATAGATATTTTGCAAAAGCAAACCCTCACGTCTCATATTCAACCTTTCGAGAAGCTTCCAAGAATTTTGGTTTTTGGGATTGCACATGGCTATAATACGTCTTGCCCCCAAATGAGCAAAGGCATAATCCAGTAGCGCTTTTGCACTTTCCGTTGCATAACCTTGGCCTTGATACTGCTTATTGAACACATAGCCTAATTCCCAGGTATCAAAACCCCCTTTATCTAGGTACAAATTACCTATTAATTTTTCATTTTCTTTTAAGCAAACGGCATAGAAAGATTCATTCCTTGACCTGTATAGTGCCTCTTCTTTAGCCTGATTTTCAGAATAAACATCATAGGGTTCAAATTTAACAACCTCTTTATCTGAAAGGTATTCATATAAATCCTGCCAATCATTTTCTTGAAACCTTCTAATAATCAATCTATCTGTAACTATATTTTCCATTTTTATCCCCTCAATTATCAATAACAATATATCCAGATATTGTAAATCTAGAAATCATAGCATATTTATGTCTTTATATCAATCTTCAACCGGGAAATAATAAATAGCTTAAAAAATGAAAATTCATTATATGATAAAAATTAAAGAAAAATGCCTCTATTAAATTTGCCGAAGAATAGGATTAAGGATATAATATCCATGTAGTTCACAGTGAGATAAGTAATATAATCTACTTGGTTAATTATTTAAAGATAAACAATAGAATGGCGGGAGGGAAATTATATGTTTGATACCCATATGCACACAGAATTTTCTCCAGATTCCTCTATGGAAATAAGGGAAGTAATTAACACAATAGAAAAGCTAGGCATAGGAGCAATAATTACAGAGCATCTGGATTTTGATGATCCCATGACAGATGGACAGCTTATTGATTATACTAACTATTTGAATACATATGAAAGAATTAGAAGTGATAAGCTTCTATTAGGTATAGAGCTTGGTCTCCTTGACTACAAGCTTGAGGAAAGTAGAACCATAATTAATAATAATCCTTTTGATTATGTTATTGGTTCTATTCATATGGTTTTGGGAAAGGATATTTATAATCCAAGCTTCTATAAGAAAAGAAGTAAAGAAGAAACCTATAATGAATACTTGAGTTATATGAACCACTGCATAAAAGAATATGATTTTTTTGATAGCCTTGGGCACATAGATTATATTTCAAGATACAGTCCTTATGATAATAAAGAAATTATATATAGTAATTATAGTAGTTCTTTAGATGAGATTTTTAAAGTTTTAATTGAAAGAGAAAAAGCATTAGAGCTTAATACAAGAAGGCTCTCTGATCCTTCAGCAGTACATGCTCTACTTCCATTGTATAAGAGATACTTTCAGTTGGGAGGAAGATATGTAACCCTTGGATCTGATGCCCATGACTCTTCCGCTATAGGAAGAGATTTTAATATTGCTATGAGCATGCTTTCAGAGTGCGGACTTAAAGCTGTTTACTTTAGAAATAGAAAAATGGAGTATGCTTAAACTAATGTGAAAAATTATTATAAAGCAATAACATAATATATTAGGATCTGTTAATATTGTATGAAAATTCTAATATACTTTTACCCTTCCAGAGGCTATAATTTAGTTGTAAGCTAGATTATGAATTTTGGGAGGGGATTTTTTGAACAGAACTTCTAGCTATAAGGAACTTCTTAGGAGGGAAATAAAGCCTGCTTTAGGGTGTACGGAGCCCATTGCCGTTGCCTATGCAACAGCTAAGGCTGCAGAGATTCTAGGAGAAGCACCAGAGGAAATTAGGCTTAGTTTAAGCGGAAATATTATTAAAAATGCCTTTGGTGTAGGCATACCAGGGACTAACATGACAGGGGCAGCTATTGCTGCAGCTTTAGGAGCTGTTTGTAAGAATTCTCAAAAGGAATTGGAGCTTTTAAATGAGATTACTAAGGAGCAAGAAGAAATTGCAGAGGCTCTAGTAAGAGAAGGGAAAATAAAGATTTCTGTTAGCACCAACTCTGAAAAGCTTTACATTGAAGCGTTATGTATTGGCTTGAAAAGCAACTCTAGAGTAATTATTGAAAAGGAACATACGAACATAGTATTCATTGAAGAAAAGGGGAAAGTTATCTTCTCAAAAAAGCCTGAAACAGCTTTGTTAAGTAAAGGATTTCAGAAGTGTGAGGTATTAAAGGAAAATCAACTTGAGATGTCCTCAGATGAGTTGCTTTTAGAAGAAAATATGGACAATCTATTATCTATTAAAGAAATATATGAGTTTTCCTTAAATACACCCTATGAGGAGTTAGGCTTTCTATTAGAAGG
>JAEXZL010000023.1 GCA_023451395.1 Bacillota bacterium
GCTCTAACCTTAATGCTCCTAAAGCCTGCAATACAATTCCGTCACTATCAGCAACTATTAGTATTAAATCACCCTTTTCAGCCTCAGAAGCCTTTATTATTTCCTGAAGCTCTTCTTCCTTTAAAAACTTCAAAATTGGAGACTTTATTTCCTCATCTTTCAATGCAATCCATGCAAGTCCCTTAGCCTTATACGTCTTAACAAATTCCCCTAATCTGTCAATGTCTTTTCTTCCTAAAGATGCACCATCCTTAAGTGTGATAGCTCTAACTGACCCACCATTATTTAAGGCATCAGAAAAAACTTTAAAATCGCAGGAAGAAACAACAGAGCTGAGATTCTTTATTTCCATACCAAATCTTAAATCTGGCTTATCGCTTCCAAACCTATCCATAGCCTCTTTATAAGGAAGTCTTTTAAAAGGTATAGGAACATCTACATCTAATACTTTCTTAAAGACGTAAGAAATAAGCTCTTCGTTAAGAGAAATCACATCCTCCTGCTCTACAAAGGATAGCTCCATATCTACCTGTGTAAACTCAGGTTGTCTATTTGCTCTTAAATCCTCATCTCTAAAGCACTTAACTATTTGATAATATTTATCAAATCCTGAAACCATCAATAGCTGCTTGAAAAGCTGGGGAGATTGAGGAAGAGCATAGAACATTCCTGGATAATTTCTACTAGGCACTAAATAATCTCTAGCACCTTCTGGAGTACTTTTTGTTAGCATAGGTGTCTCCACCTCTAAAAATCCCTTTTCATCAAGAAAATCCCTTATTGCTTTTGCAGCTTTATGTCTTATTATGAAGGTCCTCTGCATATCAGGTCTTCTAAGATCTAAATATCTGTATTTGAGCCTTATATTCTCTGCAGCATCTAACCCTTCCTTTATGTAAATTGGAGGGGTTTCAGACTCTGAAAGTATTTTAATTTCTTCTCCCTTAAGCTCTACATATCCTGTTGGCATATTCTCATTTATAGACTCTCGCCTTACTAATGTTCCTGTAACAGCTATGCAGTACTCTGGTTTTACGGAATCTGCCTTTTGGAATGCTTCAGCATTTATCTCCTCACCAAAAACAACCTGCAATATTCCGCTTCTGTCTCTTAAATCAATAAAAATAAGTCCTCCAAGATTTCTTTTTCGCTGAACCCAACCCATCACTGTATAAGAGTTATCAACATTACTTTCTCTTAGTTCACCACACATTATACTTCTTTTTAGTCCCTCTAAGGCTTCACCCATAATTTACTCCTCCTACAAAAATTTTACTTAAGTATTCTTTACGAATAAAGGCTATTTAAAAGTTTTATCTTACCTTCAATTAGTTCATCAATTCTCTCAATGTATTGCTTAACATCCTTAGTATTTGCAAAGCGCTCTATCCGATTTTCCTCAAGGAATACTACCTTTGAAATTCCATCAGCACCTAAAGCAATTATTGTTTGTCTTTCTTCAATCATTTCTATATTATAGATACATTCTTTACCTTTTAAAGTATAGCCTACATTCTCCATGTTTCCAATCATATTTTTTTGTCTATACATATAGTAAGGTATCATATTAAGCTTATTTGCAAGAAGTTCTGTTTCTTTATACATAAGACTTAATTCCTGCTGCTTTGGTATATGATATTCTTTATTTAGGACTATACTTTCATGCAACTTAGAAGCTCTCTTAATAGACAAGCCATGAACTGTTAAGCTATCTGGAGAAAGAGACTCCAATTCCTTACATGTAAAGGTAAGCTCCTCTATGCCCTCACCAGGAAGTCCCACAATTACATCCATATTTATATTATTAAAGCCAAGTTTTCTGGCCTCATTATAGACATCTTTAACCAGATCAGAACTATGAAGCCTTCCTATCCTTTTTAAAGTTTTATCGTTCATGCTTTGAGGATTAATGCTAATTCTATCAACAGAAAAGTCCTTCATGGTTTTTAATTTATTAATTGAAATACTATCAGGACGACCACATTCTACAGTAAATTCAATAATATTTCTATCTTTAATTAAAGACTTGTATATTAATGACATTATATTATAAAACTCTTCGTCAGATACAGAAGTTGGAGTTCCTCCCCCAAAATAAACTGTTTCTATAAAGAGGTCTTTAGCATCAATATATTTGGATAGTTCCTTTATTTCTAGGGAAAGAGCTTCTAGATAAGGTTTTACAAGAGATCTGGACCCTGAAATAGGGTTTGAGGCAAAGGAACAATAAGAACATCTTGTTGGACAAAAAGGCATACCAATATAAATGCTTACTTTGTTTTTATCTTTGTTCACAAAGGAAGCCTCATACTCTGCAATTTTTATGCAAAGCTCAGCTTTATGAGATGCTGCACAATAAACTCTCTTAAAATAATCTATAATTTCCTCTTGAGACTTTCCATCCTGTAATAATTGTAGAGCAATCTTACTAGGTCTTATTCCGATTAAAGTACCCCAAGGATGAATTTCACCAGTTTCTTTTTTTAAAAATTCAAAAATACTCTTTTTAATAAAGTTATTGTAGCCTATATAATCCTTATATATTATTTTCTCACTATAATCCCCGTGGCGCATTAGAATATAGTCCATCTCTATATTTATTACATAATCCCCTTGGATTTCATCTGTAACAAATAAAATTTCCTCAAGCAAAAAATATATATTAAAAATCTGATAAACATCATATCTATATTTTAAATTATTTAGTAATATTTTTATTTTCATACGCCCTCTTCATTAGTTAATAAAAGGATTTGTTCTTCTTTCCTTTTCTATGGTTGTGCTTGGTCCGTGTCCAGGATATACAATAAGATTATCCTCTAGGATAAGAAGTTTCTCTACAATGCTCTTTATAAGAGTATCATAGTCTCCACCTTCAAAATCTGTTCTACCAATAGAGGATTGAAATAGAGTATCACCACTAAAAATAACATCCTCTATTAAAAAGCTCATTCCTCCGGGGGAATGTCCTGGGGTCTCAATACATTTAACTTCAAAGCCCCCTATATTAATAACTTCCTGATCTCTTATATGAGTTATAGGCACTCCATTAATGTTTCCATAAATATAAGTATTCTTATCCATAAGGTCTAGGTCTTCTCTATTTATATAGGTCATAAGATTATATCTAGCTGAAAGTGCTTTTACAGCCCCTACATGATCAATATGTCCATGAGTTAAAAATATGCTTTTAACCTTAAGTCCATTTTTTTCTATGATAGCTATAAGCTTCTCCTGATCATCACCAGGATCAATAACGATAGTATCCATTGTTGCTTCATTTATAACCAAATAACAATTAGTGGCATATATACCTGTTGGTATTGTTTTTACTATCATATACAAGACCTCCTTATATTTAAAATGTTTTTTTACTATCTATAAGAATTGTTACTGGTCCATCATTTATTAAATGGACCTTCATTTCTGCTCCAAAAGTTCCCTGGGAAACCTTTATCCCCTCTTTTCTACATTCTTCAATAAATCTTTCATAAAGTATCCTAGCTTCTTCTCCACCAAGGGCATTCATAAAATTTGGTCTCCTACCCTTTCTACAATCTCCATAAAGGGTAAATTGAGATATTACTAGTAGTTCTCCACCTACATCCTTTAAAGATAAATTCATCTTTTCTTCTTCATCCTCAAAGACTCTTAAATTAATAATTTTATCCTTTAAATAATTTATATCTTCTTCGCCATCGTCTTTTCCAATGCCTAAGAGCACTGTAAATCCTGTTTTTATACTACCAATCACTTCTTCGCAAACGGATACCTTTGATTCTTTCACTCTTTGAACTACTGCTCTCATAGACTGCTCCTTATATTAAAATTATCTTTAAACTTATTTTCTTATTATTAGTTATGGACTCTAAAAACTTCCATGACTCCACTTAGCCTTCTAATTTTTTTCATTAAATCTCTAAGCTGATCAATAGAATTAATTCTTAGTTTTATGTTTATAGAAGCTACATTATTCTTTGAAGTTTTAGCACTTAAAGCCTGAAGGTGGAAGTTTGATTCGGAAATAATAGTCATAATCTCTGTGAGAAGTCCACCTCTGTCTTCACTTTTCACCTGTATTTCACTAATATATTCCTCTCCTTGATAGCTTCCCCAATTTACCTCCACTAGCTTATGCTTTTCTTCTATTGGTAGATTCTTTATATTGGAACAGTCCTTGCGATGCACAGATATTCCTCTGCCTTTAGTTATATATCCTACAATTTCATCTCCCGCTACAGGACTACAGCATTTGGCGTATCTTACCATTATATTGTTAAGACCTTTTACTGTTACTCCAATAGGAATGATTTTTCTCTTAACAGGCTTATTACTCTGCTCCTGAAGATTTTTATTTATTTCCTCCACTGAAGTATGCTTATCTATATTCATGGCTTCTTTCAGCTTAGATATCATAGAAGATGCAATCAACTGTCCAGTACCTACAGCTGCATATATATCATCATTATTATGAAGGTTAGATTTTTTTAGAATCTTTTCATAAGCCTCACCCTTGGCTACTTCAGAAAAATTTACCCCTTGCTTCTTTGCTTCTCTTTCTAAAATTTCCTTACCCTTTGAAATATTCTCTTCCTTCTTAGCTTTCTTAAACCAAGCTCTTATCTTGCTCTTTGCCTGATTACTTACAACAATGTTAAGCCAGTCAAGGTTTGGGCCCTTTGCTACTGTTGAGGTTAATATTTCCACAATATCCCCAGTTCGTAGCTTATAATCCAAGGTAACCATTTTGCCGTTAACCTTAGAGCCTATACATCTATTTCCTATATCAGTATGGATTTTATATGCAAAATCTATTGGTGTAGACCCGTTAGGTAAATTAATTACTACCCCCTTAGGAGTGAATACGAAAATTTCATCGGTAAATAAATCGATCTTAAAAGCTTCCATAAACTCTTCTGCATCAGAGGTGTCCTTCTGCCATTCCAATATATCTCTTAGCCAGGCAAGCTTGCTTTCAAAGTTTTTGCCATTTTCATTGGCCGACTCCTTATACTTCCAGTGAGCAGCTATTCCATATTCTGCGGTTTTATGCATTTCATAGGTTCTAATTTGAATTTCAAAAGGCTTTCCCTGTGGCCCTATTACTGTAGTATGTAAGGACTGATACATATTAGGCTTAGGCATAGCTATGTAATCTTTAAACCTTCCAGGAATAGGTTTATATATTGTATGAACAATTCCTAAAGCAGCATAGCAGTCCTTAACGGATTCCACTAAAAGCCTTATTGCCGTTAAATCAAAAATTTGCTCTATAGTCTTGTTCTTACTTACCATTTTTCTATAGATACTATAGAAATGCTTCGGTCTGCCATCAATATCAGCTTCGATTCCAGAGCTAGTAAGCTTTTCCTTCAAATCATTTATAATAAATTCAATATAAGCTTCTCTCTCTACTCGCTTTTCCGCAACTTTTGAGACAAGCTCATAATATTCTTCTGTATTTAAATATCTAAAGGCAAGGTCTTCTAATTCCCACTTTATTTTTGACATACCTAGCCTATGAGCTATGGGAGCATAAATATCAAGTGTTTCTTTTGCCTTTTCCTTTTGCTTAGAAGGAGACATAAATTTAAGAGTTCTTAAATTATGCAATCTATCTGCAAGCTTAATAATGATAACTCTTATATCCTTTGCCATAGCCATAAGCATTTTTCTAACATTATCTGCCTGCTGTTCCTCTTTAGTTTTGTACTTGATTTTACCAAGCTTAGTAACACCATCTACAAGATCTGCGATCTCTTCATTAAATTCTGTTTTTATATCATCGTAGGAGTAGTTTGTATCCTCTACAACATCATGTAAAAGGCCAGCTGCTATAGTATTGGAATCCATGCCCATTTCCGCAAGGATGCAAGCTACCTCTAAAGGATGCGTAATATACGCCTCTCCAGACACTCTTTTTTGATCCTTATGAGCATCCTCTGCTAAAATAAAGGCCTTTTCTATTAACTTTTTATCAACGGAATAATCATTGTTATCAATAATATCCATAAGTTTTTCAAACATAGGATAAAACACTCCTCTTAAATCTTTTAAAAGTTCTAAAATCAATGGCTGGTTTAGTTCAACCAGCCAAATTTTATATTAATTATATAATATATAATTATTTTTTTCAAATAGTTTAAATATCATATTGAATTAAAGACATTATGTCATATTTTTCTAATTTATCTCTGCCCCTAAGCTCTGTAAGTTCAATAGCAAAGCTCATGGCTGCCACTTCTCCACCTACCTGTTCAACAAGCTGAGCAACAGCAGCAATGGTACCTCCTGTAGCTAACAGATCATCTACAATTGCAACTCTTTGTCCAGGTTGTATAGCATCCTTATGAATTTCCAGAGTATCAACTCCATATTCAAGGGAATACTGAACCTTTACTGTTTCAGCAGGAAGCTTTCCTTTTTTTCTGATTGGTACAAAGCCCACTCCTAAAGCATAAGCTACAGGAACTCCAAAAATAAACCCTCTTGCTTCTGGCCCTACTACTACATCTATATTTTTATCCTTTAAGAATTTTGCTAAATCGTCTACAGCGCTTTTTAGTCCCTCACCATCCTTTATTAGTGTGGTAATATCCTTAAAGCTAATTCCTTCCTTTGGAAAACCATCAATTATTCTAATACTACTTTTATAATCCATCTTCATCCTCCATTTATTAACTAATTATTTATTTCAATTATTTTCTGCTATACGTTAATATCTTCTACCTATTTACTCTACAACAAATAGTTGTAATTAAAGGGCCTGTAACCTTTGCCCTTGTATATGAAAATCAACCAAATAATAGAAAACAAATATATTATAAAGTAAATTAACATTTTTGACAAATAGAATTATGTATATAAGCAACATAAACCTCCAAATTTCTTTGAAGGTTTATGAATAAAAGTAAAGTAACTATTTGTTTACTAAGCTGCCTTTACTTTAGCTTTATTATTACCTTTCTTTTTAAGAAGTACCCATATAGGACTAGCTATGAAAATTGATGAATATGAACCACTGGCTATTCCAACAATCAGAGGGAAAGAAAACTCTCTAACAGAAGGAACGAAAATATAAACTGCAACAATGGTTATTAAGGTTGTAGCCACAGTATTTAAGGAACGATGTATAGTCTGGGTGATACTTAAATTTGTCACTTCCTCAATGGGCTTTCTCCTCATTATCTTAAGGTTTTCTCTAATTCTATCAAAGATTACTATGGTATCATTAATGGAGTAACCAACAATAGTCAATATGGCTGCAATAAAAGGTGAATTTACCGGAACCTGAAATATAGCATAAACGCCGACAGTAATTAAAACATCGTGAAGAAGAGATAAAAGAGCAGCAACTCCAAATCCAAACTCAAACCTCACGGCAATATAGACAAGTATTAAAACCATAGCCACAGAAACTGCAATAAACGCCTTATTAGCAAGCTCAGCTCCTATAGTACCGCTTATTAAATCCTGAGATACAATATAATTGTCCCCTAAGGAATATTTTCCCTTTAATTCTTCTGTCATCTTAGAAATTTCTTCATCAGAAGAATTACCGCTTTTAATTTCAAGCTGTGTCTCATCTACAATGTTTGTGATAGCATTTTGATCATATTTTTTAATAATCTCATCTGCTTCTCCCTTATCAAAGGTTTTTCCCATTTCTATTATTATTTGAGTTCCACCTTTAAACTCAATACCAAAATTCAGCCCTTTAGTAACTAAGAATATTCCTCCTATTAACATAACTACTAGGGACAGTGTAAACCAAAGCTTAGTTTTTTCTATTATCTTTAGCATATTAATTACCTCCCCTTAACCCCAAAAAGCTCAGGCTTATTTAAAATCCCCATATTTAATGCTAGTTTAACTAATAGTTTAGTAATTATTATAGCAGTAAACATGCTTATTGCTATTCCGATGATAAGAGTCAAAGCAAAGCCCTTAACATCTCCAGAACCTAGGTAATAAAGCACCACTCCAGCTATTGCTGTAGTAATATTTCCATCTATTATTGAAGTAAGAGCTCTATGAAAACCAGCTTCCACAGAGGATCTAATGGATTTACCTAGTTTTAACTCCTCTTTAATTCGTTCAAAAATAAGTACATTTGCATCTACAGCCATACCTATAGTTAATAATAAGCCTGCTATTCCAGGCAAGGTCAAAGTAACATTAAAGTATATAAAAGATAATATAACCAGAAGTATAAAAATAGTTAAAGCAATAGAAGCTAATACACCTGGCACTCTGTAGTTTATTATCATAAATAAGAATACTAAGGAAATTCCAATTAAGCCAGCCTTAAGAGCACTAGGGAAGGCCTCTGCACCCAGCTGGGGTCCTACAGTCCTCACAGAAGCTGCCTTAACCTCTAAAGGAAGAGCTCCAGAATTAATTATTCCAGCAATTCTTTTTGCTTCATCTAAGGAATCCATACCATCTATAACCGCTTCACCACCAGTTATAGCTGTTTTAACAGTAGGGGCCGTTAGAATATCCTCATCCATATATAATGATATTTGCTTACCAATAAACTTTGTTGTTGCATCAGCAAACTTAGTAGTTCCCTCTGCAGTCATCTTAAGTCCAACTACTGGGTTGTTATATTCATCAAACTGAACTGTTGCTTCTGCTATATCGCTACCAGTGAGAAGCTCATTACCTTCAGGATCCTTAAAGGTAAGCTTTCCAGTTTGAGATAAGCTTTCGATGATTTCCTGAGAATTATACATTCCTGGGATATCGATTCTTATTCTTTTTTCACCTTCAGTATTAATTGTATTACCTGCTACTCCAATTTTATTAACTCTAAGATTAATAAGTTCTTTAGTTCTTTCTAGCTCATCGCTATTTACATCATCCTCAACAATTTCTAAAAGTACAGAAACTCCACCTTGAAGATCTAACCCTTTGGTTATTAAATCTTCAAAGGAATGAACCTGATAATTTCCTATCACCATTCCCTTAGAGCCAATTATGGCAAAGCCGGCTATTAAAACTATGGTAAAGATAAATAGGATTGTGCTTCTAGCTTTATTCATCATCTTATCCCCCTCTGTTATGCTATTAGTTTTAATTATATTACCCTTACAAATTATAGTCAATAAAAGGAAGGACTATGAATCCATAGTACTTGCTTTAAGAGCTATGGCACATTCAACCCTCTTTTTCTGCATCTCGCAGCCTATTTCATAAGGAATGTGTATATCTC
>JAEXZL010000031.1 GCA_023451395.1 Bacillota bacterium
TCTCTAACCTGAGGATTATCACAGTACTTTCTAACCCCATTAACTCTATAAAATTCCAAACCTAAAACATGTGCTAGATATACAAAATGCTTAATATCTTCTGAGGAATCCCTATAGCTCTCTTCATCTCTTCTATTAGAGGCAACAACCAAAACCGGTGCCTTATGTACAGTGCATTGCTCTTCCTGGCTTTCTGTAGCGGCATTTAGTGCTGCTTCCAGTTCCTTTAATACTTCTTTATCCTGTATAGTGATAATTTTAGGCTCTGTTTTACTTGTACCATTAGACTTAGTTGCGGAAGCTAATAATATATTGAGAGTATCATTGCTTACCTGTTCATCGTTAAAATCATTTATGCTTTCTCTTTCTAATGAAATACTCATATAAATCCTCATCCCTTCTGTGCTATATTAGCTGCTATGTTCTCTTGTAGTGAGCATACTATGACTTAATAATAAAATATATTTTATATAATATATTTTATATAATTATATCATATTTTTGCTTCACATTTCATCCTTCTCATGAAATAACTAAATATTTAGAAAATTAGGAGAAGAATAAAGCTATAATACAAACTTTATTTCTTCTCCTTTAATTATTCTTTATAATACTACTTACTTAAGTCTATCACCATAGCTAGAAAGAACTTCTTCGAAAACAGGTGCTTGTTCATCTAAGAACTTTTGGAATTCATCATCATCCATGTAAGCAGTAATTAACCCATTTTCATCACAGTATTTTTGCCACTTTTCAGTTTTGGTTACTTTTTCTAAAACATCTGTTAAATAATCAACAGTTTCTTCATCTATGTCTTTTGGCATAGCTACACCTCTGAACATACCAAAGGTTGCATCAATACCAGCTTCCTTTAAGGTAGGTACATCAGGTAGTATAGAAAGTCTTTCTTCTGAACCTGTTGCAAGAATTCTTACCTTACCAGCTTCAACCTGTGGTAAAACCTCTGATGGGTTTGAAATCATAAAGTCAGCATCTCCACCAAGCAAAGTAACTAAAGCTTCTGAACCACCTCCAGCATGAGGAAGTAAGTTGAATACTACACCAGTTTCTTGTTCGATCATATAGCTTAAGAAGTATTCAGTAGCACCTGCAAGTCCACCAGCCTGTGTTACAGCCTTTTCTCCTTGCTTTGCTGCAGCAATCAAATCCTCCATTTTCTGATATTTTGAATCAGCTTTAACTGATATTACTAATGGTTCTTCAGCTAGACGAGCAACTGCAGTAAAGTCACTATACTTAATATCAAGGTTATTCTTAATTGGGCTAGTAAGTATATTAGGCTGACAGGTCATTAAATAATAAGGATCGCCTTTTTTAGTTGCCATGTAGTTATACATATTTGCACCACTACCGCCGGACTTATTTACTACGCTTACAGTCACTGGCATCATCTTTTCAGAATTTATAGCATCTGCAATAGCTCTAACATATACATCTGCTCCATCTCCAGGATTTGTATGACAAACAAGCTCTATATCCTTTGTGGGATAATCGGATTTTTTGTCTGTATCATTCCCACCACCTTCACTAGGTTTACTACAACCCGCAAATGCACAAGAAACAACAAGCAACATAGTTAGTACAATAGAAGTTAACTTTTTCATAACTTTCCTCCTTATATTAGATTATATAGTATAGAATAGTAAAAAATTAATCTTTAAAATTAAACTAAATTTAAAATGCTTGTCTAACTTATCTGGTACTTAATTTGCTTCAACAGCAGCCTTTTTTTTGGATCTGATTCTATTTATACTGCAGAAAGCTATTATTCCTAGTAATACTATGAACAAACCTAAACTAACTGGTCTTTGTACAAAGATTAACAAGCTTCCACGGGACATTATTAAGGATTGAGAAATTGAAGTTTCCAGTGTTGGTCCCAATACTAATGCTAAGACACAAGGTGCCATAGGAATGTCCATCCTTGCAAAGAAATATCCTATTATCCCGAATACTAAAAGAACATAAACATTAAACACATTATTATTTACTGAAAATGCTCCAATGATAGTAATTACTAAAATGGTAACATAAATAGTAATTGGAGGTAATTTTAAAAGCTTAACAATATACACAGAAACAAGTATTCCCATAACAACAGCAATTATATTACCAATATACATACTAGAGATAACTCCCCAAGGAATTTCAGGATTATTTTCAAAGAGAAGTGGACCAGGTCTAACACCATGAACCATTAATCCAGCCATCAATACTGCTGTAGCTGCAGAACCAGGTATTCCAAGAGAAAGCATAGGTACCATAGCACCACCTACAGCGGCATTATTTGCAGCTTCTGTTGCAGCAATACCTTCTATAGCACCAGTAGTATCCCATTTTTCAGGTTCCTTTGTCCTGGCTCTGGCAATACCATAGCTCATAAAGGAAGCAATTGTAGGTCCAACTCCTGGTAAGGCTCCAAGAATAAATCCAAGAACTGAGCCTATTGTCAATGGTATAGCAGAAACTTTATAATCTTCTTTAGTTGGCCATTTTATTTTAAATTTCTCCTTAGGCTCCTCAATTTTTACTGCATCTTCTTTACGCTGCATGCACTTATAAACCTCTGATATAGCAAAGAGTCCCATAGCGGCTGCTGCAAAAGGAATTCCATCTCCTAAATTATAATTATGGAAGGTAAATCTTTGTGCACCAGTAATTGGTTCACTTCCTATAGTTCCTACCATTAATCCAAAAACTACTGAAATTAATGCTTTAGCAACAGAACCATTACCAACAAAGGCTACAGCCATAAAGCCTAAGAGCATAAGCATTGTATACTCTGGAGCTCCAAAGGCAAGGGCTACCTCTCCAAGCCAAGCTGCTGTAAAGGTAAGTGCTATAATACTAAAAGTTCCTCCTATAAATGAACCAATGTTAGCCATTTGTATGGCCTCTGAGGCCCTGCCGTGAGTGGCTAGCTTATAGCCTTGAACTGCCGTCATTACCGAGGAGTTTTCCCCCGGTAGATTTAACATAATACTTGTATATGCTCCTCCAAACATAGCTCCGTAATAGATACCTGTGAGCATTACTAAAGAAAGAACTGCATCACTACCGTATGTAAGCGGTAAAAGTATACATATTGCTGCTGTAGGTCCAAGTCCCGGAAGAGCTCCAACAAGTAATCCAATAAAAACACCTATTGTTATATATAAGATATAAATTGGGCTTAAAACTTGAGCAAAACCCGAAAGTAAATTGCTAAATATATCCATACATTACTCCTCCTTTAAGATAAAAATGTTAGAATTCCTTCTGGTAAAGGTAGCTTAAACACAACTGCAAACAATATCCAACAAACAATAGATAATCCTAGTGATAATGTAATACTTTTTGTAAAAGTCCATTTATCCATAAAGAATAGTATTACGAAAGCAAAGGCAGTTATTACAACAATAAACCCAACACTCTCTAAGAGTACAATAGCTACAATATTTACTACAAGAAGAATAGCAAGTCTCTTTGCTTCTTCTTTTGTTAAGAAAATTTCCTTATCTTGGCTTTTTAATCCATCATGAGAGAATAATTGAAAAATTGATAATATTAACATAGTGAATCCAAGTATCACTGGTAATAGTCCAGGTCCTGGACCATAACCTTGCCATAGGCCAAACTCAAATGCTTGTGATAGATAGAATACTGATAATAATATTAGCAAAGTATAGAACACTATTTTCATTCTTTTCATAATCTATCCTCCTATTTTAATTTAGTTTCATAAAATTACTTGGATTTATTGTAAATAGTAACTAGCTCTTCTTCGGATATATTTCCACCACGTTCTGCTGCCAATTCTTTTACAATCTTTGCTATTTCAGCGGCTTTCTCAGGGGTAATTTCATAGCCTAATTTTTCTAGAACAAATTCTACTGAATGACCACCACTCTTTTTATTAATTAATACAGAACGTTCTTGTCCAACCATTTCAGGAGGATATAATTCTACTGCTGGAGGATATCTTCTTAGCTGAGTCACCACAAGTCCGCTGTCTCTCTTAAAGATATTATCTCCTACCACAGGCTTCATAACTCCAACCTTTATTCCACATATCTCTTCCATGCGCTTAGATACAGCTCTTAGCTTAGTTAGATCTAAACCAAAATCAATATCATATAACAAGGTACCTGCAAGAGCTATTTCTGCTAGATCTGTATTTCCGCTTCTTTCCCCTAAGCCATTGATTGCAACATGTATCCAATCAGCACCTGCTCTTATTCCTGCCAAGCTGCAAGCTGTTCCTAAGGATAGATCATTGTGACAATGAACATGAACTGGTACATCAACCCAAGACTTAACCTGTTTAGTAAGATAAGCTATAGCTTCAGGGCTAGCACCCCCCATGGTATCAGGAATAACTACTTCCTGTGCCTTACCTATGTTTACTGCATCTACATATAATCTTTTCAAAAACTCAAGCTTACTCTTAGTGGCATCAACTGCAAAAAATGCTGTTTTTAAACCCTTTTCATGAGCATGTATTAAGCTTGTCATAGCCTTTTCATAAACTATATCTTCTGTATAGTTATAAGCCCTCATCTTTGCCTCGCTGGCTGCAATCTCGCAGATTGTTGCACTAACACCTACCTCTGCATTTACGTCTATATCCTTCTTAACACATCTTGAAAAGCCCCATATTTCTGCCTTTAATCCCTTAGCAGCTATAGCTTCAATAGCATCTCTATCTCCCTTGGATATAACCGGGAGTCCAGCTTCAATTCTTTTAATTCCAAGATCATCAAGCATTTCTGCTATTTCAATTTTTTGTTCTTTGCTAAAACTTACACCAGCTGCCTGCTCCCCATCCCTTAAGGTTGTATCATAAAGATTTGGTGATACGTTTTCAGGCATGTCACTAATGACCTCTGGTATACTATTATATAAACTAGTATTTTCGTAGCTCATATAATGCCTCCTTTTGATCTTTATTCCTCTTTACAAATAATATTTGCTACTGCAAGAGCTGTTACCTTTGTTGCTACATGTAATTTATCTATAGGACAGCATTCATCAGGCTGATGAGCAGTTTCTAGATTAGCTGGTCCAAAGAATATACATGGAATTCCTAATTCCCCAAAGTACATTATGCATCCAGCAGAACCTGGTCCTGAAGTATTGTCAGGCTGTTCCCCAGTTAATTCTGTAAATGCCTTATTTGCCTCAGTTACTATTCTACAATCATCATCAAAGGCAATTACTTCTCTTGCACCAAATTCCATCAATCCAAAGCTTACATCTAATTGAGGATCTTCTGCTCTTAATTCATCTAGAATACCTTCCATCTCTTTTTGGCACCCAGCTATTGTCATTCCAGGAACTAATCTTAAATCAAGAATAGCTTCACAACGACCAGGAAGAGAATTATGCTTTACTCCTCCATCTACCTTAGTCCATGTTCTTGTAGGATTAGGCATAGTTGGATGTGGGGTGAATTCAAAAGGTCCATCCTCTATAGCTCTCATAACCTTTATCATTTTGCTTACAGCATTAACTCCGTTATGAGGAGAATTGGAGTGGCATACTATGCCCTTAGTTACAAATTTCCAGAATGTTCTTCCTCTAAAGGTGTATTGAATTCTAAGATTTGATGCATCTGCATTAATTCCAAAATCAGCCTTAGGTATAAGGTTTTCTTCATAAAGCCACTTAGCTCCCTCAAAGTCTCCTATTTCACCATCAGCAGAAGCTATAAAAATTAATCTTCCATCCATAGGAAGCTTTGATTCTATTATTGTCTTTGCGGCTGCAATAAGCTGTGCAATACCACTTTTAGCATCAGCAGCACCATTACCATATACTACTCCATCAATGATTTCTCCGCCATAAGGATCAGTTTTCCAGAGATATGCATCCCCTTCAATACCAGCACAGTCAGCATGGGCAAATAAAACTACTGCAGGTCCCTTACCCTCTTTATTATATTCAGCTATAAGATTTGGTTTTTCAGGTCTTTTGCCAACTACCTTGGTTTCAAAGCCTAAGCTCTTCATTTCTTGCTCCAACCTGGCAATTATAGCTATAACATCTCCATTTGGAGTTTCAGATGGAATAGCAATAAGATCTTGAAGTAACTTTATGGGGTAATATTCATCATAATTAGCGAAAAGCTTTTCTTTTAACATAATCAACCTACCTCTCATATTGTTATATAAAGAGGCTTCATTCTTATAAAAAGAACGAAGACCTCTTTAATATTTAAATAAACTCTTTAGACTCTATTTCCAGCTAGTCATTTCTGTCTGCCAATCACGGTTATGAACCTTTATATCCATCTTCTTGATTTCTTCTATCATATCAGCCATTATTTCGCAAAGCTTAGTGTAAATGAGCTTTCCTTTTTCTTCTGAAGCATGGTAAGGGCTTCCTGCATGTCCTGGGCCACCTGCGGTAAATTCATGGAAGTTAGTAGGAGTTCTTAATAATGAACCATGATTTAAGCAGGAGTAATTTCTAAAGTGAACCTGTGAAGGTTGTCCATCACCCATTGAGAAGCATTCTGGTAACCAATCAGGATTGTGTGGGATACCTTTGCATAATTTAGTTTGATCAACAAGTTCTGGGTCGTAAAGATAACAAGCAGAGCATTCTGCTTCAGCTGCATGCTTCCATGGGAAGTCTGAAGGATCATCTTCACATAAGTCATTCAACTCTTTTATAAGTGCAAATATTTCAGTTTCAACACGTAAGCATCCTACAAATGCTCCAGTTTCCATCCTTACTCTTCTCATAACTACATCTATAGGCCAAAGGTTTCCAGTATGACCTGTAGGAATAAGTATCTTATTAAATCCATTGTGAATTAAGCATCTGCATAGTTCATAAACAACATCCATATAAGTAGTATATCTAAGGCTTACGCTTCCCTTAGGAACACCAACTGGCCATACATGGTATGGAGTGTAGCCTGGATAAAACTGTGGAAAATATGGTATATCAGTTAATTCAGCAAGTTTAGCTGTAATAACTTCTGTTGATAAACAGTCCATGGAAATTGGAACATATGGTCCGTGCTGCTCAACACTGCCTAAAGGAAGCATTATTGTATCAGACTTCTTTACCCATTCTGCTACCTCTCCAGGATTATTCCAATATAGATTATGCTTATCATATTTTTTCATTGTAAAGTCCATTAATTCCATAACATTGATCTCCCTTCAAAATAAATATAATATTTGTTTTTCTAATACCTTTTACCAAGCAGTCATTCCAACCTGCCAATCTCTATCGTGAACAGTAACTTCAATTTTCTTAATCTCATTAATCATATCTGTCATTATTTCAGTAAGCTTGTCATACAATTTTTCACCCTTCTCTACTGATGCATTAAATGGGCTTCCTGCATGACCTGGATCTGAGAATTCATGGAAGTTAGTTGGAGTTCTTAATAATGAACCATGATTTAAGCAGGAGTAATCTTTAAAGTGAACCTGTGATGGTTGTCCATCTCCCATTGAGAAGGTTTCTGGTAACCAATCTGGGTTGTGTGGTATTCCTTTAACATATTTGGACTTATCAACAAGCTCTTCATCATAAAGTAATGCACAGGAGGTTTCTGCTTCTGCTGCATGCTTCCATGGGAAGTCTGAAGGATCGTCATCAAATATATCATTTAGTTCTTTTATAAGAGCAAATATTTCTGATTCAACACGGAGAGATCCTACAAATGCTCCAGTTTCCATTCTTACTCTTCTCATAACTACATCTAATGGCCAAAGGTTTCCAGTATGTCCTGTAGGAATAAGTATCTTGTTAAATCCGTTGTGAATTAAGCATCTGCAAAGCTCATATACCATCTGGCAATAAGTTGTATACTTAAGGCTTACACTTCCTTTAGGAGTTCCTACTGGCCATACATGATATGGAGTATAGCCTGGATATATTTGTGGGAAGTATGGGATATCACAGGCATTTGCAAGTCTTTCTGTGATAAGTGTTGTTGATAAACAATCCATGGAAATTGGAACATATGGTCCATGCTGTTCAATACTGCCTAGAGGAAGCATTATTGTATCAGTCTTCTTTACCCATGCCTCTACTTCATCGGGTCTACACCAGTAAAGATTATGTTTATCATACTTAATCTTACCGTGTATAGGATTCATTTCCTTCATTTTCTCTATCTCCCTTCAAAATTTAATTGTTCCTATTCATACAGTGATATCTATATGATATATTGTATATTATATATTATATATTATATATAATTTGTCTGCAATATTATTTAGACAATTTTCTGATTTTTATTACAATTTTCTTGTTTTATCTACAAGTTGCTTACAGCATAATTATGGTACTTATTGTTTATATCTTCTCTTTATCATGTAAACAGTAAATATTGTAAAGACTCCTAAAGATACTCCTAGAGTAAGAAATATACTAGGTATACCATACTTTGCTCCTATAACTCCACTTGCTGTAGGTCCAGCAAAGCTTCCAATTGATACTATGCTTGCTGTTATACCTAAAATAGTTCCTCGAATATTTGTTTCTGTTAACCTTGTTATAGCAGTGTAAGCATTAGGTAATATCCCAGCTATCAAGATACCTTCAATTATTCTTAAAATAGTTAAAGCAACAACATTGCTTGTTATATATTGCATAGATAATGTTACTGAAAATAAGGCAAGACAGGTGCACATAACTTTTATATTCCCTAACTTATCTCCAATTTTCCCCATTGTGGTTGCACTTATAATATTTGCTGCTGCTAACGCCCCGAAAGCAATAGAAACAGTAAAGTTAAGTCTATCCCCTTGGTAAAAATTCTTAATAAAAAGCGAAACATATGAATCATTCCCCTGCATAGCGAACTGAGTTAATCCTATAGAGAGCATTAATACAATAAGAACATCATATTGCTTAAACTCTTTAAAGCTATTTATTCGCTGTTTTAAAGATATTTTTTCTTTTCTAAGTCTTTTTTCCGTCCTTACTGGTTTTACGAATTCCTCTTTAACACCAAAGATTACAAAGGGTAATAGTGACAAAATTACAATTCCAGCTACGATTAAACATCCCTTATATCCAACAATATCAGCAATTATTGAACCTAATACCGGTCCTGCCAAGGTCCCTGCCATATATCCTGTTTGTATTAAACCTATGGCATAACCTAAGTATTTGTCAGGAGTATTTGTTGCCACTAGTGTTGTAGCTGCAGCATTTACACCTGAAATCGCACCCATTATAAAACGAATAATACAAAACTGATATACAGTGGTAGTCATGGAAAGAAAGATGCTAAAAACCCCCATAAAAATTACACAGCGTAGTACCATTGGCTTTCTTCCAACCTTATCAGCCAGCTTCCCCCAAAAAGGTGTTGTAATGGCTTGGGCTACGAAATTAATAGAACTTAACACTCCGGTCCAGTAAACAATTTCTGTAGCATCAACTACACCTAGTTCCGGAAGATAAAGAGGAATATAAGGACGAATCAGCATCATCATACACCTAACGCAAAACTCTGTTGCTGCTAATATAATCGCATTCTTTTTCCAATTAATAGTGTTATTTTGCATAATTCTCATCTTTACTTTCAAGCTTATTTACAAGATGCTATCTGAAAATCTATTTCAGATAGCATCTTTTTGTTTATAATAATTTTATTTTAAACCTCTTCATTATCCTCTAAACTTACTTTAACAAACCCATTTGTTCATATATGTCTTTATACATTTTATCTAATTCTTCCCAATAAGCTTTTAGCTCCTCGGAGCTCTTCCATACATAATCTATGCAGTTATCTTTCATATACTTTTTGAAGGCATCTGTCTCAGAAACCTTTTTAATTTCCTGCTCTAGATAATCAACAACCTTTTCATCTATTTCTCCAGCAGCCATAATTCCTCTAAAGCCCTGGAATACAACATCTATACCCATTTCTTTTAAAGTTGGAACATCTGGCATGGTTTCCAATCTTTTTTCACTAGCAACAGCTAGAGGTCTAAGCTTTCCAGCTTCAATTTGATCAAGAAGCTCACTAGGATTTGCTGATATAAAATCAGCGTCTCCACCTAATACTGCAACTAACATCTTACCGCCATCTTCAAATGGAACTATGTTAAAATCTGCACCAGTTTCGTTTTGTACAAGAGTACTTAACACTGTATCATTTGCCCCGTACACACCAGTTCCCTGAATCAGCTTATCTGGATTTTCTTTTGCATATTTTATTAAATCTTCAAAGGTCTTAAAAGGAGAATCTTCCCTTACAACATAAACATATGGCTCAGCTATTACACCACAAATAGGTGTAAATTCTTTATATGTAAGCTCTAACTTATTTTTAATAGGTGTTGTAATAGTACTTGGTTGGCATGTAGATATATAATAAGGATCCCCTTTTTTGGTTGCCACGTAGGACATTTGATTTGCTCCACTTCCACCAGTTTTAGAAACAACATTAAAATTCACATCGGTGTTTTTTGTAAGTCCTTCAGCAATTGCCTGGGCAAACATAAATACTCCATCACCAGGGTTTGTATTTACAACTACTTCAACATCTCTTTTTGGATAATCAAGTTCTTTATCGTTATTTCCAGAATCACTTGGTTTATTACAGCCAGCAAATAATGTTACGCTAAGACTTAAACAAACGATTAATGATAATACACCTTTTTTCTTTTTTAACATTTCTTTCATCTCCATTAATTTAATAATTATCAGTTAGCCATCTCCCTACGCTAATAACTGGTATGAACTTTACATCCATAGCCTTGATTACCTTCTTTCCTTAAGCAATATCCCAGAATATATGTATTTAAAGCTAATCACCCTAACTCCCTTTTATACAAAACATCCAGAATATATATCCTAGATAATGCTATGGATAATAGGATACACAAACTAATTGGAGTGTTCTCCTGCCATAAGCTCTGATTATAAGCAGTATGTGGAGCTTAAAACATAACTTTCTGCCTACTAAATCTTACTTATTGATGGATATTAATTTTTAATCAACCTTCTATCAAAACTTGTAAAGAAGATTTAACTTATTGGAATCCAAAAGTTTTTATATAATATATCATATATTATATATTATATATATGTATACGTTTTAGTCAAGTATTTTAGCGAAAATTGTTGCAATATTCTTAAATTTATTTATATTTTATCATATTTTATCGTATTTTGTCGAATTATTTATTGTTTTAAATAAATTAGGCAAAAAAAAGTGAAATCAAATTTCATGATTTCACTTTTAATATTAAAGGTACAAAAAAATTATAGATTATCGTTATTGTTTCCATTTTCGTTAATGCTGTCCATATATAATTTTGTAGCTAATTCTCTTTGGAACTTTATTATGCTCTCTGCCTTTTCTGCATCATTATTACAGATAGCTTCATATAAAACACTATGCTCTTCATTTGCTTCTTTCATTCTTTGTGGATTTTGCCTGAATATCGCCCTAGTTCTTTCAGTCTTTTCCATTAAATCTTTAATAATATTATATAGAGTAATATTACCACATTCCTCGTAAATAGTTAGATGGAAGTCTTTATTTAGCCTGCCATATAATTTATAGTTATCCTCCTTAATACATTCGTCCATTTGATCAATTAAGGATTTTAGAATTTCTTTCTTCTCTTGATTTAATCTTGTAACCGCCATTTTCACAGCAATAGGCTCTAGAATTTTTCTAATAATTACAGCTTCCTTGATTTCCTGGGAGGAAACACAGGTAACGGTAGCGCCTACA
>JAEXZL010000093.1 GCA_023451395.1 Bacillota bacterium
CTATTATGGAGGTAACTCAGATTGGAAAGGAATGTCATGGAGGCTGTGAAATAAGGGCATTAGTTGGTGACTGCGTCATGCCAAGAGAGGGAATATTTACAAAGGTTATTCAAGGAGGCCATATAAAGGCTGGAGATGAAATTTTAATTTTAGAGTAAAAATACTAAAGAGAAGCTATAATTTTTGTAAAAAATTAACTTTGTTATTAGAATTCTTTGTAAACTTTATTAGAAAAGCTTAAGAGCCTCGATGAAGTATGAAATAATATCCTTAAGTATATTTTGTCGAGGTGAGAAATGAAATACAAGGATTTTAAAAGGAAGATATACCAAATCATAGATGTGAGTAATAATGATTTTTTGCTAGGGAAAATCTTTGACATTATAATAATAATCTTTATTATTTTAAGTGTTTTAGTGATATTTATTGAAACCTTTCATGGAATTCCTCTTTGGATGCACAGAGTATTGAATTTGGTTGAATATGCTGCAGTAAACGTATTTACCCTTGAATATCTTCTAAGGATATACACAGCAGATTTACTTTATAAAAATTTAAATCCATTACTTGCAAGGCTAAGGTATATTTTTTCCTTTATTGCTCTGGTGGATCTTTTAGCTTTTCTTCCCTATTACATCCCCTTTGCCTTTAGGCTGGATTTAAGGATATTCAGATTTTTAAGGCTTCTAAGCATATTTAGTATATTAAAGATTAATCGCTATACTGATGCCTTAGATGTAGTTAAAAGAGCCATAGGAAGAAAAAAGGATCAGCTTTTGTCCTCAATGTTTGTGGTTTTTGTTCTTATGGTGATGATTTCTGTGGCAATGTATTATCTGGAAAATGAAGCCCAGCCTGAAGTCTTTAAAAATGCTTTTTCCGGTCTATGGTGGGCAATAGTAACCTTAACTGCGGTGGGGTACGGAGATATTTATCCTATAACAGCTCAAGGACAAATCCTTGGGGCAATTATTTCCCTTCTAGGTATTGGGCTTGTGGCTGTTCCCACAGGAATTATAAGCTCTGGGTTTTCTGAAGAGATTAGAGAGGATATTCTTAAGGACAGGGAAAGGGAGCGAGTGAAAGAAAAGGAATTAGGAAAAGAAAACATCATAGTGGATAAGAATAAGGATATAGATGATAATGAGTACAGATTTTGTCCTCATTGTGGTAAAGCTTTAAAATAAGGAAGGAATAGCTGCAAAGCTATTCCATCCTTTTACTTCATACTGCGGAATTTTTTCTTAATCTAGGGTAAAGTTTTAATAAGGAGTTAATAAGCTTTATAGAGCCATGCTTTAACACATCCTCCGCAGGAAGTTTAAATTTCTTTTCTAAAGCTGCTACAGTTTCTAAAACCTCCTCTTCAGACATATTTTCATGGTTTATGGTAAGACCTATCACAGGTTTTTTTGAAAGAAGCTCTACAAGTTCGATTTCGCTTTCAAGACTTGGAACCTCTACAAACTCAAAGTCAACTCTTCTTTTTCTTTTAGGTGCATACTGTAGTATTATTCCATCGGGATTTGCTCCTTTAATTATCCCATAGGATGATAAATAGGCCGGATGGCTTAAGGAACTCTGACCTTCTACGAGGATAATATCTGGATTTTCTTCTTCAAAGGCTTCTACAACAGCACCTTCAATTTCACCCACTACATATTGTGAATTAACTACATCAATAGGGACACCGTATTTAGCTCCCTGTAATATGCCCGTCTGGCCTGTGGCCACAAAGGCAGCGTTGATTCCTTGTTTTCTAAGTTCTTTTAAAAGCTCCATGCAGGTAGTTCTTTTCCCGATGGCACAATCTAGTCCAAGGACTGCTATCACTGGACAGGTAACCTTATCAATACTTCCATCAAAAAGTCTAAGCTCTGTAAGAGGTTTAGGCTTTCTTATATCATAAAGCTTTACGCCCATTTCTCCTGCCAGTCGCTGAAGGCTTTTGTTATCAGATAAATATATTGGCAGACCGTTTACTATGTTCATAGGAACCTTCAGAGCAGTTCTAATAGCTCTCTTAAAATTATCTGGAATGTAGCTTTCTGCTAAAGCTACTCCAATAATGAAATATTTGGGGATGGACTTTAAATTGGTAAGCGCTTCTCTGATATTTTTATATATAGGAATATTGTTATTAACACCATCTAAATAATTCCCTGAATCCATCCCTGCTTTAGTACTGTCTATTACACCTACTATATTATACTTCTCTGAAAAACGAACTAAGCCATTTGCAACCTTGCCATCTGCCTCTCCAAAAAAGCCTTCACAGTAAATCAATGCATCTTTATTCATAATATTACCTACTGTTATCCTTTCTGAGTTTTTAAAATTTTAGTATGAACTACAACCCAGCTTCCAAGGTTTATGATTTAAAAGTTTAAATCAAATGGAAACATTTACATTTATTAACTATAGTATAACATTTACTGAGACAATTATAAATAATAGTAATTATTAATAAATTATTATAATTTTATGAAAAGTAGTAAAACTGGCTAAGCTTTTATTGATATGAGTTTTTGTGTATAATAAAGTTATAAATAGAAAATTATGGTTAATTGGCAGGGTGTATGAGAGGTGTATTAAAAGTCTCAAGGATTATAAAAAGGAGCTTGAGAAGGAATTTGAAAAGTAGTTAGAAGTGAAAGGCAATAAAGCTGTCAATTAACTTGTATAAATGGTAAACTATCATTGTAAAGGTTAACAATGACAGGCTTAGAAGAGCTTTTAATATTTTTTATGGTGTAGAATATATTTCTTGTGGTGAAGAATAGATTTTTAATAGTGAGATTTTATTAAGGAGGGGGAAAATGAAATATCCTTCTATTTTGATTAAGCTTAAGTCTTTAGAGGACAATGTTAGATATCTTGTAGGGCTTTGTGATAAAAAAGGTATAGAGGTTGCAGGAGTTACTAAGGTTTTCTGCGGTGATAAGAGGGCAGCAGAAGCTTATTTGAATGCTGGTATAAGAATTATTGGGGATTCCAGGCTTGAGAATTTAAAGGCTTTTAAAGATCTAAATGCAAAAAAGCTTTTAGTAAGGCTGCCTATGATATCCGAGGCTGCTGAGGTTGTGGAATATTGCCAGCTGAGTTTGAATTCTGAGATTAAAACCATAAGGGCGCTTTCTTCTGAAGCAATGAAGGCAGGAAAATGTCATAGCATTATTCTCATGGTGGAGCTAGGTGACTTAAGAGAAGGAATTCCTTATGAAGAGGTATCGGAGGTAGTGAAGGAGGTACTTTCCCTTCCCAATATTGTTCTTGAGGGAATAGGGACAAACCTTACCTGCTATGGAGGGGTATTACC
>JAEXZL010000130.1 GCA_023451395.1 Bacillota bacterium
CTACAGTTCCTCCTACTATTAAACCTGTTTGTAAATCGCCCATTAAAAGTCCAATAATTGGTCCTGCAAATACTGGACGGCTAATTTGTATATGTCCATATCCTAAGTTTTCAGTTAATAAAAGTCCCATTACCAATGCAATTAAAATGGAAGTTATTAATGACATTGTACATCCCCCTTTTAAACTAATTCTAAAACATTCTTTTTCGACTCAGTAGGCAGCTTTTGTATTTCACATACTATTCCTTTATCAGAAATCTCTTTTATTGCATCCAACTCTTCTGGTGAAACGTATACAGTTTTAAAAATTTCCTTCTTACCTTCTTTAAAATGAGTGCTTCCAATATTAAGTTTGTCTATTTTTACTCCACCATTTATTAAGTTTAGGAAGGTTATAGGACTCTTAGCAATTACAAATACTTTTTTAGTAATATCATTGATTTTTTTAATTGCTGTTTCTTCATTATATACATAAATCTTTTTGCCCCTTGGGCATGCCATTTCTAGAAGAGCTTTAAGCATAGGATTTTTGGCTGATTCATCGTCTACTACAACAAATGCATCGAATTTCAAAGCTTGTGTCCATGCAGTTGCTACTTGTCCATGTATTAACCTTTCCTCTACTCTGCTAAATACTACTGTCATAATTAACCTCCTTTCTTTAAAATAGTATTGATAATTATAAAGTAATATAAAAATGACTTGATACAAGGTACTTTACCTCATATAAATATATAGATATAGTTTATATAATTTGCACAATTTCATTAAAAAATAGTTCGAATATATAGCTTTTACCTAACAAAAGGATGTATTTTTATTTTGCCATCCTCATTTATTGTCATAATTTATTGAATTTTCAGTTTTATTGTAACATAAATTTTATTTCCTTTCAATTTATATTTTAGAAATTTAATTTAATTTCTTTTAAAATCTAATATAGTTTCTGTATACTGCTTCACAAAATAACTACAAGATTAATGAATAGCTTTATCGTATTTTTTGCAAGTGACAGAAGTTCAGGAGGATAGTATAATATGTGCATTAATTATCATCGGTTATAGGAATAATATTTTCCTTAATAAAACTCTTGACTCCAACCTTAGGTAAGACCTTAGACTGAGTAATGAGGTGAGAAAATGGCTTATACAGTTCAGGAAGTTGCCAAACTATCTGGCACAACGATTAAAACGCTATATCATTATCACAAAATAGGGCTGCTTATTCCCTCCTTTGTTGGTGAAAATGGCTATAGGTACTATAGTGAAAAAGAATTGGAGCAATTGCAGCAAATAATGTTTTATCGTGAATTGGACTTTTCCTTAGAGCAAATCAAAAGGGCTTTAGAGAATGAGCCAAGCAGACTTAATTCTTTGGAACAGCAGTTATCTCTACTTAGCGCGCGTAAAGTAAGATTAACTGAAATTCTAAACACATTAGAACAAACAATTTCTCATGCTCGGAGAGGAGTTCCTATGAATAAGGATCAGATGTTTACAGGGCTTAATCAGAAAGAGTGGGAAAAGGCACTTGAAGTTCAGAATGAACATTTACAGAAAGAATACGACTATTCCATTGACACTAGTACTATCAATGAAGATTCAATGAATGAGAAAGCTCATGAAGCTACTAACTTTATGTACTTCATGGCAAAGTTACTGAAAGATGGCGTCAGTGCCAATGATGAAAGAGTACTGGATGCAATTCAGAAGCATATAGACTTTATGAGAAAAGACATGGAGATTGATGACAAAGGTTTTGCAGCACAATGTCGCTTTTTCCTTACAGACGATTTTCACCGCAGTATTATGGAAGGTCAGCAAGTAGGCTTATCCTATTACCTCTGTATTGCAGCAGAAAATCATGCAGCAAAAGAAAACAGTTAAATGAGCTGGAAATACCATATACGTTATAAAATGCTCTAAAGCATTTAATCAAAAGACCACTTACAGTGAAAAGTAAGTGGTCTCTTTCTATTAAACTAATTACGCATCGTCTATTCATATAGCCAGAATCATTAAGTAATTTCTGTATCTTATGTTTTACACCCCGAAATGTAATAATATTTAGCCACGCTATATAGTAGTGAAAAATCATAGAAAAAATCACTTCTTTTAGACTTAAAAATCATCCTTAGGATGATTACTAACTTAAAATCTCTCATATAATGAATTAACAAATAATGAAGATAAAATGTAATGGGATTTTAGATGCAAGAGCATGAAAGGAGATTTATTATATGCCAAAGGATATATTCGGGGGTTTCGGTGGATTTATGAAAGGCCTATCTGGATTTATGCCCCAAGATGATCCAGATGTTCAGCTAATGAATGCACAGAACGAAGTAAACGAATTAAAAAATCAAGAAGAAGAGCTTTATGCTGAAATTGGCCGCAAGGCTGTTAAGCTTTATGGTCTCGATATCTTCGGGGATACAGCTAATAAGCTGAAGCTGGTACAGAGTAATCTTTCCTCTGCGAGGGAAAAACTGGATAAAAGCAAGTCTGAAAAAGAAGCAAAGGAAAAGGCAGAAAGAGCTGCTGTAGATGCCTGCACCTGTCCTTCCTGCGGACATGAGAATCTACAAGGGACGAAATTTTGCCAAGAATGCGGAACCAAGCTAGAGGCAGCCAAGACCTTCTGCACCTCCTGCGGATCAAAATTGGCTCCTGGTACACGCTTCTGCGGAGAATGCGGTGCATCACAATGAGAGGTGTAGTTTATGGCAAGCTATAAGCAGCCCTGCATCCACTGTGGAATGCTTGTGGAACGAGATATAAGGTTCTGTCCTAAGTGTGGCAGCCAAAGTCCCTTTGGATATCTTTGTCCCACATGCTTGAATCCCATAGAAAAGGGACAGCTCCTTTGCTCCGGATGTGGACGCCGCCTCAATATTACCTGCCCTTATTGTTCAAAGGAAACCTTTGTAGATGAACGCTGTGAGGAATGTGGACAGAGCCTAATGGTTCAGTGTGACAACAAGCGCTGCAATGTTTTGCAGTTCTTCCAGAACGAAAAATGTACCGCCTGCGGTAAAAAAATCAAGATGAAGCTTGGTAGGAAATGAGGGGGAATAACTATGTTAAAATCTTTTACGCGGAATTATGAAGACAATTCCACTGATGCCGGATTTCAATTTACCTTTTACTGCGACATCTGCAGCGATGGATTCAAAAGCAGCTTTATTGAATCTACTACCTACAAAAAAAGAAGAGGAACTAGAATGCTTGGACAGGGAGTAGGCCTAATCGGCAGCCTTATAGGCGGCCGTATACAGGATATAGCCTACAGTGCAGAACGGGGAGGAAGTATCCTATCTGAACGGTTTGAGGATAAAAGCCCTGAATGGCATAAGGAACATGAAAAATCCTTTGAGATGGCACAGAACGAGGCACATCAGCATTTTCATCGGTGTCATAGCTGTCACCAGTACCTCTGCGACGCTTGCTTCAACGAGGATGAGGGTCTCTGCACCGACTGCGCCCCACGACAGGAGATTTATGTAGCTAAGGCTCGTGCGGAAGCCATGAAACGAAATGTAGATGCTGCTGGAGAAAGTGCCTCAGTCTGGAAGGGTGAAATAGAAAGCAAAACCACAATGTGTCCTATCTGTGGCAAGCCAGCTGGAAAGGGGAAGTTCTGTAATAACTGCGGCTCCTCCATGAATTTGAGGACCTGCCCCCATTGCGGAATGAAAAACTCACAGGGGGTGAAATTCTGCAATAACTGTGGTACCTCCCTAAATGCTCCTGCTGCTACAATAGGAAAGTGCCCTTCCTGCGGTACTCAGAATGAAACTGGAACTAAGTTCTGCGGAGAATGCGGTACAAAACTCTAAGGAAAATCTTATATGAAGATAGGGTGCTCCTCTAAAGCTGCAGATGCATCTGCAAGTGGTTTGAGCACATATCTATCCCAAATTAATAATATAAAGGAGGATTTGATTATGGCCTTTTGTGGAAAATGTGGAACCCAGATAAACAATGGAATTAAATTCTGTCCTGCTTGCGGGACAAGTGTGGATTCAGTAGAATCAATAGAAGGAAATATAAATCCACAATCAACTACAGCTCAGCCTGCTAATCAGCAGTCAACCTATTCCCAGCCTAAGGTATTTCAGAAGATGGACAACGGGGAGGACACTACATCAGAATATGATCCAAGGGACATTGCTGCTAACAAGGGGATGGCTGTGTTATCATATTTTGGTATATTGGTGCTGATTCCATGGTTTTCAGCCCCCAAATCAAAATTTGCTCGATTCCATGCTAAGCAGGGAATCAATCTTTTGATTGTAGATGCATTGTATTTTCTATTAAGTATTATATTAAATAGTATCAAAATAACACACACCGGTTACCTCGTGGGAATTCCCTACGAAGTGAAAACAACCCCATGGTTTATTTCTTTGCTTCTATTCCTTATTAGTATCCCCATTGTCATTTTGGCCATCCTTGGCATCGTAAATGCTGTTAAAGGCAGGGTCCAAGAGCTTCCGGTTATTGGTAAACTCAAATTTATAAAATAAAATAAGGGCGAGGGACTGTGAATTCTGTATATTCCAACAGCTCCTCGCTCCATCCTTATTTAGGTGTGATCTTATTCCAACTTACTTAAAACTCTCTTATATCCTATCTCCTCTCTTATAAAATCCAGATCCTTATCACTTTCCAATGCCCTTTTAATCATCTTTTTAGCATCACTCATATTTTCAATTTTTTTAAATTTTATATGGGTATAAAGAGGTGAGTTTTCAAAGTCTCCCATAGTTTCCAAGCCTTCTACCATCTTTTCAAGCATTCGGATACTTTCTTCCTTATCCTCCTTTTGTATTGCTACAAGCATTTTAGGCGTATATGCAATATAAGTACCTAAATGGAAAAGCTCTGCAACCTTTTTCCCTAAGTCGGCATATTTCTCAGCAATATCGTACTTCTTTTCTTTACAAAGCATATTGGCAATTAATTGCAGGGTGCTACAGATTTCATTGGAAGCCTTATACAACATCAGTTCATAAACCTCGTATGCTTCTTTCTTCTTATCCTGATTGTAAAAGAGCATTGCCTGCATCATTCGTTTATCATAACCCAGTGGAGGTATCTTATCTAATAGCTGCTGAGCTTTATCATATTCCTTTTTTGCCATATGAATTTGGCATAAGGATGCAGTAGCCATGGATACTATCTCTTTTTCCTTGCTGGTTGCTGCTATTTCATACCATCCCACTATTTGAGCCTCATATTTTTCTCTTTTATCAATATCTAAAAGACTTAGATAAGCAAATAATATCTGTGCCACAAACAATATCAGCCTGTCACAATTAGGATACTCCTTTATCAATTCAGCGCCTTTTTCAAAAGCCTTCTCATAACTATCTTCTTGTATAATAGTTGAAACTTCCTTTAAGAATTGATTTATTTCTATATCTGTGAGTTCCTCCTTAAAAGAAAGCAGTGTATCAATATCTATTTTTAATATCCGTGCCAAGGGAGCTAAAAGTGTTATATCCGGATAAGATATTCCATTTTCCCACTTGTTAACTGCTGGAGCTGTAACCCCCAAATAATTGGCTATCTGTTCCTGAGTTAAGTTTTGTTCTTTTCTATATTTCCTAATCACTTCATTTATTTTCACTTGTTTTATCTCCCATCATTTTATAAAATACAAAGGCCCTCGCTAACTATAGAATAGCAAAGGCCTTTCTATGGAACAAGTGAACAGTTGTCATTTTTCACTCACAAAAATTAACCATTGGTTATGTTTGAAGGATTATACCTTGCATTTAAAATTTCTCCTATGATATCCTTATTACGTAGTTTTTCCATATCAAATTACGATATCTCTATTAGATATTTATTGTATTAATTATCTGTTAAATACGCTATGGTCAACAAGGACATTTAAATTTGTATGTTAGAATATGTGGTATTATTTCAACTTTAATATAAATAAAGGAAGTGAATATAATGAACGAACCATTATTTCAAGCAAGTAATCTTGTTTACAAGTTTAATTTAACCTATGATAATGTGAGAATTGAAAAAGATAAAGTTAATTTTATTGTTGGAGAGAGCGGAAGTGGTAAAAGTATTTTCTTAAAGCTGCTGAATAATTCCATCAGTCCAATATCCGGGGAGTTGTTATATAAAGGTGCGGCAATAGAAAAATATGATCCTATTGCTTTAAGACGTGAGGTAAGCCTTGTAGCTCAAGAACCCTTTCTCTTTGATGAGAGCATTATAGATAATTTTAAAACCTTCTATTCTCTAAGACAAGCACCTATGCCTGAAAAAGATTATATCAGTTATATTACAGAGCTTTGCTCAGTAAATGTACCCTTAGATCAAAATGCATCTACCCTTTCCGGTGGGGAACGTCAAAGAATTTATACTTCAATTTTTTTATCCTTATGCCCAAAGGTTATCCTTCTCGATGAACCAACTTCAGCCTTAGATGAGAAGAATAGTTATAGGGTAGTTGAGAACATAACAAATTTCTGTAAAGAAAAAAACATAGACATAGTAATAGTAAGTCATGATAAAAAGATCGTTGATGGTTTCTGTGAAAATAAAATCGAAATAGTGAAGGAGGTCAATGATGGAAGGAATAGCTAAACTTGATATTCTTCAGTTTTCACTTATTTATTTACTGCTAATTATAGTGTTATTAATAATGAAAAAGTCAAAAATCAATCAAACAAAGCTTCTTATAATTGCTAGTGTAAGAATGACAGTTCAGCTTGTGATTGTTGGTTATATACTTCAATATATTTTTGGTAATCCAAAGCCTATATTTACTGTAGCCTTTCTTATAGTGATGATTATGTTTTCTATTGATAGGGTAATTAGACGCAGAAAAGACTTAAACAAAAATTTTAAGCTTGCCATAGGAGCTTCCTTAAGCTTTGGAGGGCTTTTGGTTCTATTTTTCTTTGTGGCTATTGTGGTTAAAAAATCTATATTAAACCCTCAATACACTATTCCCTTAGCAGGCATGATAATTGGTAATGCTATGACTGGCATAAACATTGGGATAAAAACCTTCATGGATTCCATAAGCAAAGAAAAAAGCAAAATTAACACCTTGCTTAATTTGGGTGTGGAGCCTAAAGAGATTTTGAGGCCCTTTGCTAACAATGCCTTAGAAACTGCATTAATTCCTACACTAAACTCCATGGTTGGAATGGGAATAATTTTCTTACCTGGAATGATGACAGGACAAATTTTATCCGGTACAGTTCCCACCACTGCTATTATGTACCAAATAGCAATTATGATTGCAATTTGCACCTCTGTTTGTATAACGGTCTTTTTATCTTTAAATTTAGGATACAAGTCCTTATATAATCATAGAAAGCAATTTCTGTAAAATTAATATCATCATTTTTATACGAGATAGCTTGGATTAATAAATTAAACTATTTCTTTTATTAATGCATGTTATTTAGTGATATAACTTCTACACATAAATATATTTAAGAGCATAGACTATATTGACTGTTAAATGTGTAAAAGGTGGTTATAGCTTGTGTATACAAATACCACGGAAAATAAAATAGAAATTTCTCCTACAGAGGACCTAATGAGAGAACACGGAGTTTTACATCGTATCTTGTTGATTTATAAGGATGCACTAAAATATTTACAAGGACAAAAATCAAATAATCAGATAACCATTTATAATGTTATATATAATGCTGCCTCTATAGCACATGAATTTATTGAAAACTACCATCAAAAATTAGAGGAGCAATATGTTTTTCCAAGGTTTTCTCATAGCCCTAAATATTTTGAGCTTATAAATACCCTTCGTAATCAACACAATGCAGCTAGTAATTTAACAAAAAACATACTTTATTATTCATCAATAAAAACCCCTTTTCCTTTTGAAAACACCATTCAATTAATTCAATTGCTATCATTGTATATAAATATGTATGAACCTCATTCTGCTCGTGAAGATACAGTTGTATTTCCAGCTTTTCATGAATTAATAACTCCGGAAGAATTTAAAAAACTGGGGGAACGCTTTGAAGAAATAGAAGAGCAGAAATTTGGAAAAGATGGATTTACTCAAATAGTTAATGAAGTTGCCAATATAGAGAAAGTATTAGGCATTTATAATTTGGCCCAATTTACCCCAATAGTGATAAGTCCTACTATATAAATAGTAAGTTCACTATGCAAAAAAGCATTCATAGAAATGATTTTACTCACTTCTATGAATGCTATTATCTTTAATTATTCTACTTATCATATAGTTTTAACTTATCTCCTTGACTATCAATCCACATATTTAAAAGTTCCTTTAAATCATCAACTGTTTCTTTTTCTGTAGCCTCTTCTCTTTGTTTAAGCTTATCTAAAATTTTAAATTCAAATGCATTTTCTCCATAGCGATCCCAGTCCTCTTGTAGACCTTTAACTCTTATTTTCCCTAAGCTTAATTTGAACTTAATTGACTCAAAGGGCTTATATAAATTCTTACATATATCCACAAAGGAATATCCATTAACTTTATTGTATATTTGAATTATTCCCATCTCAACTTCTTGCTGTTTATAATTATTTATTATATCCTTTCTTTTCATATCCTTCACAGTGTTTTCCCCCTCAGCTTTATAATATTTACTTCCATCTTTTTCTCTCTTCAAATAACCATAGTCTACTAGATAACGTCTTATTAAAGCATCGTCATCATAGATTTTATTAATTGTTCTTTTAACTTCCTCTTCTGTATAAATCCTAGTTGGCTCAAATAAACTAGCAAATCTAGGCAGTAAAGCCTTCCTCTTTCCCTCTTTAACTGGAAAATATCTAATCTTATGATTTACTGAATTAGATACATCTTCATCAACCAATTCCATAATAGCCAAAAAAGCTCTTGCCTGCCTAGCTCTTTCTCTTAAGGCAAATCTAGTATTTCTCACTGTAGATTCTGAGCAAGCAAGATTAAGTGCAATCTCTTTATCACTAAAATTACTAGATATCATATCGAGAAACTCTTTTTGAATTTCAGTTAATCCAGTATATTTCTTATCTAATGTCAATAATCTTTCAATAGGAGTTCCATGACTTGACATATGCTCATTTATAATGTCATTATTTTCACCTATACTTTTTCCACATATGAGGCATATAAAGTCTGCCTTTTTGTTATCCCACAAATATCCTCTTTTAAAATCTTCTATCGATGCATTGCGTATAAATTCTTTCATTTTTCCTCCTATCTATTAAATTCATAGACAGTTTAACATTTTATAAGTTGTAATGTCAAATAAATACTTATATGAAAATATCTACATACAAGTAAGTATTATATACCATGAGTAAAACAATATAAGTTTTTCACTTACTTCATGTCATTAAAGCGTTATCGTAAAAGATTGACGGAAAAAAATGGTTGTTTTAAGCTAATTATGTGATAATTTTTTATATTCAAAAAATAGGAGGATTAATAATGGAGCTACAGGATGTATTAGGCTATTGCCGAGATAATAATGTTAAAATGGTTGATTTTAAGCTTATTGATATTCAAGGAAGATGGAGACATATTTCCATCCCTGTAGAGAGATTCAACGAGGATATTATGAAATACGGTATAGGTTTTGATGGGTCAAGCTATGGCTTCGCACCAGTGGAAAACAGTGATATGGTCTTTATACCCAACTTGGAAACAGCAAAGCTTGACCCATTTATGTACATACCTACTCTTTCAATGATTGGGGATGTAAAAGTTATAAAAAATCCAAACAATATTCCCTTTGATCAATATCCAAGGAATGTTGCTAAAGCAGCAGTTGATTATTTAAGGTCTGAAGGTATAGGGGATGATTTTCTCATAGGACCTGAGTTTGAGTTTCATATTTTTAATCATGTGAGCTTTGAAAATAGTCCTAATAGAGTTTATCATAGTTTAGATGCTGATGAAGCTCAGTGGAATATGTCAAAAGAAAAGAGTAATGGCTATATTACTCCTCATAAGGGCGGTTATCACATTTCTCTCCCTCAGGATATAACCTATAATCTAAGATCTAAAATAACCATGCTAATGGAGCAGTGGGGAATAAAGGTTAAATATCACCATCATGAGGTAGGAGGCCCAGGGCAGGTTGAGGTTGAGGTTGAGCTTGGTGATATGGTTTCAATGGCAGATAACACATTGATTACTAAATATATAATAAAAAACTCAGCTGTTGCTGAAGGAAAGACTGCAACTTTTATGCCCAAGCCTATATATGGTGAAGCTGGCAACGGCATGCACGTTCATATGCTGCTTTTTAAAGATGGAAAACCTATTTTCTATGATCCTAAGGGTTATTCTATGCTCAGTGAAACAGCACATTATTTTATGGGAGGTTTACTTAAGCATGCCAGAAGCTTATGTGCCTTAACTAATCCCTCAACTAACTCATATAAAAGATTAATACCAGGCTTCGAGGCTCCTGTAACAATAGGCTATGCAACTGCTAATAGAAGCTCTGTAATAAGAATCCCCGCTTATGCAAAAAAGCCGGAGTCAAAACGCTTTGAGCTTAGAAATCCAGATGCTACCTGCAATCCTTATTATGCCTATGCTGCTATCCTAATGGCAGGAATTGATGGCATAAAAAATAAAATCGATCCTTCAATAAATGGCTGGGGTCCCTTTGACTATAATCTTTTTGATCTATCAAAGGAGGAGCAGTCCAAGCTTCAATCTCTTCCAAGAAACCTTTCCGAAGCTTTAGAGGCTTTAGAGGAAGATCATGAATATCTTACAGCAGGAGGAGTTTTCCCTGAAAGACTTCTGGAGCTTTGGGTTGAGCTTAAGAGTAAAGAAGCAAAGAAAATAAATGAAGTACCACATCCTGCAGAATTTATTACTTACTTTGATCTATAAATAAGCATTAATGAAAAAGAAGCCTAGGCCTTGGCTTCTTTTTCATTAATTCACACTGCTTAGGTAATTAGAGGTTAACTTATTACATAAGTCCCATATGTTTTCTATCATGTTATTATCTCTTGCATATTTAGGATATACATCTGATCCTATAAGCTTTTTAAATAAATCTATAGCATGATCACTACTTTCCTCTTTTCTCATAACCTTACCTTCACTATTTAATAATTCTCCACTGATATTTTTAAATTCATTGGATGTGCAGATATGAAAATATTTATTACCTATTTCTTCTGTATTGTGGTTAAATAAATTCTGTATTCTTCCAAGTATCCTCCAGAAAGACTTAAACTTTTTTAATGTTTCTGGTGACATCTTAGTTGAAGGAATCATTAATGCATTTATATTTATGTTGTGATTTTTAAACTCTTCAGCCATCTTAAAAGTTAATATTAATAATGCCATCTTAGAGTCTCCATACATTTTATATACATCATTCTTTTTTTTACCTTTTAATTCTCCCTGCAAGTTATCTAAATCTAGCTTTCTTTTTTCATCAAAGAAATGTTTAATATTAGTTGAACAGGCATTAAGAATTCTAGGATTTTCAGAGTTTAACAATACATCTAATAATAAATTAGTCATTAAGTATGGGCCAAATACATTAGTTGCAAAGGTTAATTCTATACCATCTTCACTGATTTTGCATTCCTTTTCACCATGATTAAAATATCCAGCATTGTGAATTAATATATCTAAGCGTCCATACTTACTTTTATATTCTGAGCAAAATTTATTTATTGATTTAAATGATGATATATCCAGCTTCATTAAATCCACATTTATGTTTTTTGATTCAGTTATTATGTCGTCTCTAGTTTTCTCACTTAATTGTATGTTACGACAAGCCATAATAACCGTATATCCTTCTTTTGCAAATTTTAATGCTGCTGCTTTACCTATCCCAGAGTTAGCTCCAGTTATTATCACAGTTTTCTCCTTTATCCCACCTACCCCTTTTTACTTCTTTCTTCATATCATCCCTGGAATTATTACCTCTATACCATTATACCTAATTTTTCCAAATTAGATTTAGTTATTATTATATAACATATTATATTTCTTTATATATACTACCTATAAAATTAATAGTACTAGCATATCTATAATAAAATATGACATAATTCCTATGCATATACCTATAAGTCCTCCTATAATAACATCAGATGGATAATGAACTAATAAATATATTCTAGAAAATGCTATAACTATAGAAATAACTAGTGCTATGTACCCTATTACTGGATTCATAAAAAATAATATTGTTGTACAATAAAATGCTATAGTGCTATGGCCTGAAAATAAGAAAGCCTTAATCTATTTAATTAGCTATTCATATATAAAGGTAATATTAGTATAATTAAATAAAAAGCTTTAGGGGACGAAATATGAGTAAAATAAAAGTAATTATTATGGACGTTGATGGTACATTAACCAATAGTAAAAAAGTAATTACCCAAGATACTAAGGATGCATTAATTAAAGCACAAAAGACCGGTGCTATCTTAATTTTAGCATCAGGGAGACCTACCTCTGGATTGATGGATTATGCTAGAGAGTTAGAAATGGACAAAAACCATGGGCTTTTAGTTTCTTATAATGGCACTAAGGTAGTTGATTGTCAGACTAGGGAAGTTTTGTTTAATGAGGCCATGAGTGTTAAACAGGGACAAGCAGTACTCGAGCATATGAAGAAATTTGATGTTATACCCATGATTGATAAAGATGACTATATGTATGTTAATGATGTCTTTAATAAGATACAACTAAAAGGCTCACCCTTTAACGTAGTTGAATATGAATCTCGTGGAGGTAAATTTAAGCTATGTGAAAAGGATGATTTAGCTGTCTTTGCGAACTTTCAATTAAATAAAATTTTAACTGCAGGAAACCCTGAATATCTAGAGAAACATTACAAAGAAATGATGGAACCCTTTAAAGACACTTTAAACTGTATGTTTACAGCATCCTTCTACTTTGAATTTACCCCTAAAGGAATTGACAAGGCTAAAGCCATAGATACTGTACTAATTCCTAGGGGATATAAAAGGGAAGAAATGATTGCTTTTGGAGATGGACACAATGATGCTTCCATGATTAAATATGCTGGCATAGGAGTAGCTATGGCTAATTCAGTAGATGATTTAAAAGCCATAGCAGATGAAGTGACCTTATCTAACGAAGAAGATGGAATTGCTTATACACTAAGTAAATACCTATAAATGACAGAGAGATATGCACATTAAATGGAAAGAAGATATGCACACTTTGCATATCTTCCTGTGATGAAAACCAACTGCTACTTCGCAGATGGAAGTTATTGATTTTTTATTCATATCAAATATTCTCTGTATTAATAATGTTAACCCATTTGCCCCTCCTGGGAATAAACCTCCAGTTCGTACAAAGGATTTAATGTTAAGTGCCATTATAGCTGAGGCAAGACAAATCATAACAATCCTC
>JAEXZL010000137.1 GCA_023451395.1 Bacillota bacterium
GCCTTAGCTTTAGCTGTGGCAGATCAGGTATGGATGCTGGAAAATGCTATTTACTCAGTTATTTCTCCTGAAGGCTGCGCTAGTATTTTGTGGAAAAATCCTAAACTAGCCCCGGAGGCATCTCAGAGTCTAAAGCTCACAGCGGAGGATATGTTAGATCTAAATATAGTAGAAAAAATAATCAAAGAGGATGGTAAAGAATTTAAAGAGATTATCCATTCTATTAAAGAAGAGCTGATATGTAAAATAGAAGAGAAGCTTGAGCTACCCAGGGAGAAGCTTTTAGAAGAAAGATATATGAGATATAGAGCTTTCGGTGCTTAAGATTACCTAAAGCTAATAAACTTCCATTTATTTTTAAATTGATAAAAAGGATTTTGGGGTTTATAATTAGCTATAGGAAAATTAAGATAGGGTGAGCATAAATGAAAGTCAGTGAGAGCTTAAGGGTATATTATTCCTTCAAGCATCAATATGATAGTAAATGGTCAAAATTAAACTTTATATTAGCAGATGGAGACAAAGTTATATATAGAAATAAAAGAAGCTTTATTGATAACAGCAGAAGCTCTTCAAGATATACTGCCTTTAATAAGGTAATTAGAACTCTAGAACAGCTAGAAGCTAGAGGTCTTATCCATTCAGATAGAAGCGTAACCATTAACCTAAGTCAAGAGGAATTGTTTACGGAGCTTAGCTCCTTAGGAGGAAACAAAAGCTCCAAAGGGAATAAAAGAATTAGAATAAAGCAGCTAACAGATAGGCTTATGCTTCATAATAACTGGATATTGTCATATAACTCAAACAGTCTTAAAGAAATGCACAGGCTTTATGAAGGAATTAATATCCTTAGTGGAGTAAAAAGAAGGCGGAAAAAGACTCCAGTTATTAGAAGAATATCTGAAAATCTTAAGGTTCAAGAGCAGTCTATAGTTTTCTTTGATATAGAAATGAATTGCTCTACAGATAAAAATAATAGAACAGGAAGCTTTGAGGCTATATCTATAGGAGCAGTTAAGTTTTCACCAGCAAAGGGTACAATGGAGAAATTTTATTCTCTTATAAAACCTAACATTAACAGCGTTTTAAGCAACAAATGCTATGAGATAACTGGTATAACACAGGAAGAGGTTGACAGTGCAGAGGACTTTAAAACTGTGATGCTTAAGTTTCAGAAATGGCTTAAGGGAGATAGCTGTATTTTTGTAAGCTGGGGTGCTGAGGACATTAAAACTCTTAAAAGGGATAATAACCGAAATGGCTACAAGCTTCAGATAATTAATTATATAAGAAAGAACTATATAGATTTTCAAAGGGAGTTTAGCTTTTATTATCTAAATACAAAGCAGGGGGTATCCCTTGTAAATGCTATAAAGGCTGTGGCTTTAGATTTTAAAGGGATGCAGCATAATGCTCTAGATGATGCCTACAATCTCTATAAGGTTTATGAAGGCTATATTAATAAAATTGAGCATACTTCTAAGGAAAAAAATATGGAAGCTATGTAATAAAGGTTAGGAAATTTGCTATTGTTTCCTAACCTTTATTTTTATAGAGAAAAGAACCTGTGATATAATTAACTAAAGGAGTCTGAAAATTCTGTTGTTATTTTTGTTCTATGCCTAGGAGAATTATTATGAAGGATATTTTTATCTTTGCTTTTAACTCAGTAGCCCCTATTATACTGTTAATTATTTTAGGGTATTTTTTGAAGATAATTAACTTTTATCAAGATAGTTTTTTAAAAATAGCTAACAAGCTGGTATTTAAGGTGCTTCTCCCTGTACTTTTATTTTTCAATATTTACAATATTGAGAGCTTAGCTTCTATTGATTTACATGCTATAGGCTATGCCCTGGCAATAATTTTATTGCTATTTTTTCTTGGCCTTATTACTTCTGCTATATTTGTGAAGGATAAAAGACAAAAAGGTGTTATTGTTCAATGTATTTTTAGGTCAAACTTTGCAATCATTGGCTTTCCTATTGCCGAGGCCATTGGAGGATCGGAAGCCGCATCAGTAGTGGCAATATTATCAGCCTTTACAATACCACTCTTTAATATTCTTGCGGTTATTTCCTTATCCATTTATTCCACAGAGGATAACAATACCATTAGCATTAAGAAAATTCTTAAAGAAATAGCCTTCAATCCATTAATTAGGGGTGTTGCCTTTGGATTACTATTTATTTTAATAAGAAGCTTTATTCCTGTTAACTCCCAGGGCGAACTTATATTTACCATTAAAAACAATATGAAATTCTTATATTGTGCTATAGAAGATTTAGCAGCCATGGCATCTCCTCTTGCTCTTATAGTCCTTGGAGGGCAGTTTACCTTTAAATCCATAAAGGATATGAAGGGAATGATTTTTTTAGGAACCTTTTGGAGAATTGTTCTTGCACCAGCTATTGGTATTTTAGGTGCAATACTTCTTACAAAATACACAGCTATTAATATAGACTGCATCAATTACCCAGCTTACATTGCTCTTTTTGGCTCTCCCGTTGCTGTTTCCAGTGCTATAATGGCAGGAGCCATGGGTTCCGATGAAAGCCTGGCAGGACAGCTAGTAGTTTGGACAAGTCTTGGCTCCTTATTTACTATTTTTATAATAGTATTTTTATTGAAGTTTTTATTCATTATATGATAGAAATAAAATACTACATAGGATTCTTTTTTAGGTCAAAAATCACTTAGAGACTATCACCAAAATCCTTTCTAAACTGTGCCATAAGCTTCTTCTGCCAGTCTGAGGTAGCCTCTAAACGTCCGAAGAAAAATCTTAGGCTTTTAGGCTCCTTCACAAAACGTAATCCTCCAATAAGATCTCTGTTTTCATAGAGCCATGATATCCTATCTACCGCATATTTAACTTGAGACATGGTAAATACCCTTCTTGGCATTGCAAGACGAAGTAGTTCCATGGATGCTAGGGTTTCGGTTCCGTCCTCTTCCCTTTGTTCGCTCATAGTACCTCTTTCCATGCCTCTTACACCACTAGCAATATATACTGCAGCTGCTAGAGCTCCTGCAGGGTACTCCTCTTGAGGAACCTGTGGAATAAATTCCATAGCATTTAAATGACAGCCTAGTCCTCCTGGAGGAGTAATAACGGGCACACCATTTTTCTGTAGCTCTGAACACATAAACTCAATAAACATAGGGCCCTGAGAAATGATATCTTCATCCATGGTTTCCTCAAGACCAACTGTTATAGCTTCCATTTCTCTAGTAGACATTCCTCCGTAGGTCAAAAAGCCTTCAAACATAGGAACAAGCTCCTTCATTCTTTCACTTAGCTCCTCATCATGGGTACAAATACCTCCTCCTTTAGCAAAGCCAAGCTTTCTTGCGGAAAAGTATATTATGTCCATTAAAGAAGCAAGTTCAAGAGTTATTTCTCTTATGGACATATTCTCACAGGAAGCTTCCCTTGTTTTTATGAAATGCAGATTATCTTGAAGAAGGCTTGCATCAAGAACAGTTAAAATTCCATTAGCCTTTGCAACCTTACAAACTTCTTTTGCATTCTTTAAAGAAAAGGGTTGTCCACCTATTAAATTTGTCCCTGCCTCTAATCTTATAAAAGGAATATTTTCAGCTCCTTCTCTTTCAATTAGATCTATGAGTTTATTAATATCCATATTACCTTTAAAGGGATTGTCACTGGTGGTTTCTAAGCCCTCATCACATATAAGTTCCTCTACTCTTCCTCCACAGCGGACTATGTGAGCCTTTGTAGTGGTGAAGTGAAAGTTCATGGGAACTACATTTCCAGGCTTTACAAAGGTCATAGCAAGAATATTTTCGCAAGCTCTACCTTGATGGGCAGGAAGAAAAAATTTTGTTCCAAAAATTTCTGATAGCTTATTCTCTAAACGGGTAAAGGTAGCAGAACCAGCATAGCTATCATCAGCAATCATCATTGCTGCCAGTTGATTATCACTCATGGCATTTACACCACTATCGGTAAGCATGTCTAAAAAGATGTCTTTATTCTTTAGTAGGAAGGTATTGTTTCCAGCTTCATTAATTGCTTCTAATCTTCTTTCCACAGGAGGTAGATTGAGCTTCTGAACCAGTCTAACCTTATGAAGCTCTAAAGGTATTTGTTCATTACTAAAAAATTTGATTTTTGTCATAGTTATCTCTCCATTCTTTTTTAAATTTAAGTACTTGTTTATTTGAATATTGTTTTTCATACAAATAAGTAAAAATAAAAAAGCTCATCCTTTATAAAAGGACGAGCATTTTGCCGTGTTACCACCTAAATTTATTAATATCTCACAATATCAACCTTATCAAGTACACCGAAAGAAAGGTATACTCTATCACTATAACGGATGAAAGATTCCGGAGAAGCCTACTTGGAAAATATCCTTTTGGCCAACAGCTATTGAGGGTATTCAGCTGCGGTACCTTGCCCCTCTCACCACCCGGGAACTCTCTGTTAGGCCTAAACAGCATACTATTTCTCAATCATTGCTTTTAATTATTGGTTTATTACATAATAATAAAAATATTTGAAAAAGTCAATATAAAGACTAGAATTCGACAAAATTAATTTTTTAAAGCTTCTTTTAAAAGCCTATCTATTACTACAGGGTTGCCCTTTCCTTTAGTTCTTGCCATTACCTGGCCCATAAGATACTTAAAGGCAGAGGCCTTACCATTTTTATAGTCCTCAAGAGATTTTTTATTATTAGTAATTACCTCAGAAACAAGAGGGGCAAGGATGCTTTCGTCACTTATCTGCTCTAGGCCCTGAGTTGCCACCATTTTTTCAGGATCACCACTCTTTCCCCATAAATCCTGTATCAGCTTCTTTGCGGTGCTGTTGTTTATCCGTCCTTCTCCATAAAGCTCTGTGATTTTTCCCAAGGTGTAAGGGGATATTTCAATGGTATAGCTCTCGGGAGGAAGGAGTCTAAAGACCTCTGAAAGCATCAAATTAGCCAAAAGCTTTGTATAAGAGGTTCCTTTAGCAGCTTCCTCGAAGTAATCGGCAAATTCCTTATTATTTATTAGAGTTTCACTGTCATAGGCACTTAAACCATAAATTTTCATATACATAGCTTTTCTTTCATCTGGGAGGCTTATAAGCTCACTTCCAAGAAGGTCAAGCTGCTCTTTGGTAATTACTATAGGTACAAGATCTGGATCAGGGAAGTATCTATAATCATTGGCATCCTCTTTCTTTCTCATGGAGAAGGTCTTGCCACTTATCTGGTCAAAGCGCCTGGTTTCCTGAATGATTTCCTCTCCTGCCTCTATTGCTTCTACCTGTCTTTTAAATTCATATTCAATAGCCTTTGTAACAAACTGAAAGGAGTTTAAATTCTTCATCTCTGTACGGGTTCCTAAAACTTTTTCTCCCTTTTTTCTAACAGAAAGATTCACGTCACAGCGGAACTGACCCTTATTCATCTGGCATTTGGAAACATCGGTATAAACTATAATAGACCTAAGCTTTTTAAGATAGGCATCTACCTCTTTGGCAGAACGTAAATCCGGCTCAGAAACTATTTCAATAAGAGGAACTCCGCAGCGGTTACAGTCAATTAGTGTTCCTTTTTCATCATCATGAATTAGTTTTCCTGCATCTTCTTCAATGTGTATCCTTGTGATTCCTATAGTTTTGGTTCCTTTATCGGTTTCGATATCCAGATGGCCTCCTATGCATAGGGGAAGATCATATTGAGATATTTGATAAGCCTTAGGTAAATCTGGATAAAAATAATTTTTTCTATCCTGCTTTGAATAATTTGCTATGGTACAATTTGTAGCAAGGCCCGCTTTTATAGCATAATTTACTACCTCTTCATTTAAAACTGGAAGGGTTCCAGGAAGCCCCATACACACAGGGCAGCACTGAGTATTGGGCTCTGCACCAAATTCTGTAGAGCAGCTGCAGAATATTTTGCTTTTGGTTCCAAGCTCCACATGAACTTCTACTCCAATAATCATCTCATAATCCTTAATCATCATAAGACCTCCTTCCTAAGCATATCCTTAAAGGTTCCTTTAGCTTCTTCAAAGGCAAAGCCAGCCTGATATAATACTCCTTCAGAAAAGGAAGGACCCATTAGCTGCATGCCTATGGGAAGTCCCGCATCATCTAATCCACAGGGGAGAGACAGGGAGGGGATGCCTGCAATATTTACTGGCACTGTATAAATATCTCCAAGATACATTTCCATAGGATTTGCTGTTTTTTCACCAATTCTGTAAGCGGTGGTAGGAGCCACTGGGGAAAGAATGAAATCACACTTTGAGAAAGCCTCCTCAAAGGCTCTTACCACCAGAGTCCTAACCTGCAGTGCCTTTTTATAATAGGCATCATAGTAGCCAGTACTTAGGGCAAAGGTTCCAAGGATTATCCTTCTTTTTACCTCAGCACCAAAGCCTTCACTTCTGGAATTTTTGTAAAGCTCCTCTATATCACTGTAATTTTCAGTTCTGTAGCCATAACGAATGCCATCAAAGCGAGAAAGGTTTGAGGATGCTTCTGCACTGGATATTACATAATAGGCTGGAAGAGCCTTAGAGAGGGAAGGCATTGAAAGCTCAATTATTTCCGCTCCCATATCCTCGTAGGTTTTTGCAGCCTTTAATATATGCTCTTTAATAGAAGGAGCTATTCCTTCTTTAAAAAATTCTCTAATGAGGCCAATTTTCATCCCTTTAACACCCTTAGCTATATCCCTTGTTAAGGAAGGGGATTCTCTCTTCACCGAGGTGCTGTCAAAGGGATCATGGCCAGATATTGCTTCTAAAACCATAGCTGAATCTATTACGTTTTTTGTTATAGGACCTATCTGATCTAAAGAGGAGGCAAAGGCAATGAGACCTCTTCTAGAAACAGAGCCATAGGTTGGCTTCATTCCTACCACACCGCAGAAGGCTGCAGGCTGTCTTATGGAACCACCAGTATCTGAACCTAGAGAGAAGGCTGCTTCACTAGCTGCTACTGCTGCTGCAGAGCCTCCGGAGCTACCTCCAGGAACTCTTGTTAAATCCACAGGGTTTTTTGTTTTTTGAAAATAGGAGTTTTCTGTGCTGGAGCCCATGGCAAATTCATCCATGTTCACCTTTCCTAAAAGAATATATTCCTGATTTTTTAATTTAGAAATTACCTCTGCATCATAGGGAGGTATAAAGGCTTCCAGCATTTTTGAAGCACAGGTAGTTGTAATATCCTTTGTGCAGATATTATCTTTAATAGCTGCAGGTATCCCTGCTAGGGGAGGGAGAGCCTCACCTTTACTTCTTCTTTCATCAATTTCTTCAGCCTTTTTAATAGCTTCCTTTCTGCATAAAGTTAGGTAAGCCTTGATAGAAGATTCATTTTCATCTATATTTTTTAAATAGCTTTCAGCTACTTCCTTTGAGGAAAGTCTTTTGCTTTTTAAATCCTTAGAAAGCTCATATATACTTTTTTTAATAATTTCCTTACTCAAGATTCATCCCTCCTTATTCCACAACTCTTGGTACGTATATATATTCTTCATCCTTCGTAGGAGCATTTTGTAGTAGCTTATCCCGACTTGTAGAGGGAAGTACTTCGTCTTTTCTAAATACATTTTTTAAAGGAACTACATGAGCTGTTATAGGTATATCCTCTGTGTCTATATCCTGTAGCTCTCTGGCAAAATCAATTATTGATTCCATATCCTTTTTAAGAGCTTCTTTTTCCTCATTTCTTATACTAAGTCTTGCAAGATGTGCTATATTGTCAACATTTATCTCATCCATAATCCTTTTAGATCTCCTTTTTGAACCTCCTTCAGGTTTAAAACCAGCCTCCATAAGCTTCAGAACCTCAAGCTGTTCTTTATCTACAGTGCTTGGAGCATTTGTTAAGGGACAGGAGGCATCCTTTACCTTTGGAAAGGCTATAACCTCTCTTAGAGAGTCTGCACCAGTCATTAGCATAACCAGTCTATCAAGACCAAAGGCAAAGCCACCATGGGGAGGAGTGCCATATTTAAAAGCCTCCACCATAAATCCAAAACGCTCCTGTATCTCCTCACTGGAAAATCCCAGTGCTTTGAACATCTTTTTCTGCAATTCAGTATCATGAATTCTTATACTGCCGCTACCAAGCTCCACTCCATTTAATACCACATCATAAGCCTGTGCTCTAACTCTGGCTGGGTCTGTAAAAAGATATTCCACATCCTCCGGATAGGGCATGGTAAATGGGTGATGTGTAGCTATATAGCGTTTTTCTTCATCAGAGTACTCAAACTCTGGAAAGTCAGTTACAAGAACAAATTTAAAGTTCTCTTTAGAAATTAGCCCTAAGCTGTTAGCTATATCCAGCCTTAAGCCTCCAAGGGTGCGGCGAACTGTAGAAAGCTTATCTGCAGAAAAAAGAATAAAGTCACCGGGCTCAGCCTTTACCTTATCTAGAAGACTATTCATTTCCTCCTCTTTAAAATACTTTGTTAAAATAGAATAAAGAGAACCATCTTCCCTAATAGCTATCCAAGCCATTCCTTTAGCACCATAGTGTAAGGCTTTATTTGTAAGCTCATCAATTTCACTTCTGGTAAAGGAGGCACCGCCCTTTACATTTATGGCTCTCACTACTCCACCCTCATCTACTGCCTTTCTAAAAACTCCAAAGGTGCAGCTGGAGGCTATCTCAGTTAGGTCCACTATTGGAAGATCAAAACGTAAGTCTGGCTTGTCACTACCGTAAATATCCATGGACTCCTGCCAGGTAAGCCTTGGAAAGGGCTCCTGTATATCTATTCCTTTTGCTAATTTAAATATCCTTTTAAATAATTCCTCCAGCAGCACTAGAATATCCTCCTGATCCACAAAGGATAGCTCCATATCTACCTGGGTAAACTCAGGCTGTCTATCTGCTCTCAAATCCTCATCTCTAAAGCAGCGAGCAATTTGATAGTATTTGTCTATTCCCCCTACCATTAAAAGCTGTTTGAAGATTTGAGGGGACTGGGGAAGGGCATAAAAGCTTCCTGGGTGAACCCTGCTTGGAACTAGGTAATCTCTGGCTCCTTCAGGGGTAGACTTTGTCAGCATAGGTGTTTCTACAGATATAAAGCCTTCCTTATCAAAAAAATCCTCAATAATTTTTTGAAGCTTATGTCTATATCTTAGATTATTTAGCATACTTTCCCTTCGTAAATCAAGATACCGATATTTAAGTCTTAAATCCTCTCTTACTAAAGTCTCATTTTCTAAAGAAAAGGGAAGGGTGGCTGCTTTAGATAAAATTTCTAATTTCTCTGCCTTTAGTTCAATGGTTCCGGTTTTTAAAAGGGGATTGTAGGTTTCTTCATCTCTTAATCTTATTATTCCTGTTACGGTAATAACTGTTTGATTTCTAAGCCTTTCAGCCTTTTCAAAGTCCTCATTAGATAGATTATTACCATCAAAAACCACCTGAAGTATACCTTCTCTATCCTTTAAATCAATGAAAATGACTCCGCCTAGGTCTCTTTTTGTCTGTACCCAGCCATAGGCAGTTATTTTTTTGTGCATGTCTTCCTCAGTAAATAAACCGCAATACTTACTTCTTTTCATTATTATTACCTCCAATCCTTTAAAATAAAAAAAGCCCTTCATCCCATATAAATATGGGACGAAAGACCTGATATCCTCCGCGGTACCACCCAAATAAGCCTAAAGGCTCACTCATTACCCGATACAAATTCTATATAAATATATACAGAATACTATATCTGTCAGCTTTAACGCTCTGATAGCGGCCGAGTCTACTTGCCTATTAGGCTTTCGGTCGGAAACTCCGAGATGTTCTTCAATTAAAAATCCGTACCGCTATCCCACCATCAGCGGCTCTCTGTGACTACCATTTCAATTTACTCTTCTCATCTTAGTCTTTTTGTGGCTATTATTTGAATATTTAATAAATATATTGTTATTCATATTATAGGAGATTTTATTATTTGTCAATAAAAAAATTTACCAACCTATTTTTCTAGAAAGGAAAAAAAATAAGGTCATTATTAAAAACGCAATTGAACTAGACCATTCGTGATAATAAATCTTGGCTTCTCTATTAGTTATCCATTCTTCAATGCCTCTGAGGAAAAAAAGGAGAGCAGTAAAAATAGGCAAAACAAAAGGGAGAATGTTAGAGGAATCAAAGGAGTAATCCTCAAGAATAAAAACGTATAATGCCATAAAAAGAAAAAGTAATAATTCAATATAAACAAATATTTTTTTTCGGCCCTTTGTAAATAGACCTTTTTTTGGCTTTTTAATCTTCAATCTTCTCACAATATAAAACTCTGAGTAGAGGAGATAAAGTAAAAAAATTATAGTAATTCCCAATATAGTTATTATCAAAGCATTTCCCTCCAAAATAGTATTTTTTAGTTTAAATAATACTTATTTTAATCAGATGTCAGCACATGAGTCTGGCTTTTAATAATATTATACCAATTATATACATAAATGTTAATATATAATATTTATGGGTTACCTCATGTATAGTTCTTATTAATTAAAACATAAAGTAGAATTGTACGATAAATATATTAGTTATAAGCGAAATAAGGAGGCGAAATAATGATTCAAGCAGTTGTACATATTGCTTTAGTAGTGAAGGATTATGATGAAGCAATAGAATTCTACACTAAGAAACTTCATTTTACATTAGTAGAAGATACATACCAGCCTGAGCAAGAAAAAAGATGGGTAGTAATATCTCCACCTGGTTCAAAGGGAACAACAATTTTACTAGCAAGGGCATCTAAGGCAGAGCAAGAGCCTTTTATAGGAAATCAAGCAGGGGGAAGAGTTTTTCTTTTTTTAGGTACAAATGATTTTTGGCGTGATTATAGTGAAATGAAGGCGATAGGAATAGAATTTCTTAGGGAACCTAAAGAGCAGGATTATGGAGTGGTTGCAGTATTCAAAGATTTATATGGTAACCTATGGGATTTAGTTGAGTTCCACGAAAATCATCCAATGTATAAAAGAGTTAAGTAAATAAAACATTATAATTTATTTATGTAGTAGATAAATCGGATTTTGAAAGGATAGATATATGCTTGGACTAATGCCAGGTAACGAAACTTTAATGTTACTATGTACTTATGGAGAAATTATAATTTAACACCAAAAAATTTAAGTACTAATGAATAAATATAGTAAACTATTGCCATTATGCTTGCTGAATAGAATAATGACAAATAAAAATTAACATTTTTCTTTAAAAATATAGGAAGAATGATAAAGAAAACTAGTGACGGAAGCACCATCCAAAATATAGATGTAGACAGGCTTATTATCTTAGTAGCATCTTTTGTATCTTGATAAAGCCATATCATAGCTAATATTGAGGTAATTGGCAATGATGCAAGGATTGCACCTACAAAGGTAAGCTTTTTGCTTATAATAGAAATTGCTGCTATTAGAATAGCAGAGACAATGGTTTTAATTAAAAATTGCATCTTAATACCTCCTTAATATACCCCCCTATTAGAGGATATATTAAGTATAATTCTTTAAAGGATAAATAAAAAGGGTTTAATTAATTAAAATCATTTATCAGGATCATTTTTAATAATAGTAGCTATTACTTGAAATAAATTTGACAGAATAAGGATAATAAGAGCCATTAGCTCGATAGTAAATGATGCTGAAATTATTGGATCCCAGGACAAATAAGTTCTAAAGTCTCCCAGGTTATGAGGTGATGCCATAAATCCAAGAATGTGAAGAGATAGGGTAATAACTAATAATCCAATATAAAAGTCCTTTCTTCTCATATAAATGCCTCCCTACAGATTAATAATACTATTTTAGCAATTATTAACATTAATGCAAATTAACTACCTGAAATATGAGGGAGGCGTTTCCTTTGGATTATACTACAATTAATAAGAAACAATAAAAGAATTGGAGATTGTAGGCAAAAGATCTTTTCCTTTATGCTATAATGATTACAGTTATAGCAGGATACAAGGAGTGGATTTTGTGGAAAATCTAGCTAAGAATTTGAATAAACTTACCAGCAGCGAAGAGAGAGTATTTACTTATATTTATTCCCATGAAAAAGAAGTAGCAAGAATGAAAATTAGCGATTTAGCAAAAAAGACCTTTACCTCAAAGACGGTTATAATAAATCTTTCCCATAAGCTTGGTTTTGAAGGCTTTTCGGATTTTAAGTATTATTTAAAGTCCTTATTAAATGATGATGAAGAAACCTTTCAAGAGGATTTAGTATATCATTGCAAAGAAAATATCGACAAAACTTTAATAGTGATTAAGCCTGAAACTTATAAGGTGATAGCTCAGGAGCTTCTAAAGGCAAGCACCATATATGTATTTGCAAGGGGGACAAGCAAAGCAGCAGGCTATCATCTTAATCATTTACTTTTAACCATTGGAGTTAAGTGTATCTTCGTGAAGGATTATAATCTTTTAACCTTGGTAGCCAATACCCTTAAAGAAGATGAAGCAGTGGTGTTAATCTCACTGTCAGGACAGACGGAAAAGATAATAGAGGCTGCAAGTATTGCTAAGATTAAAGGGGTGAAAAGTGTTGCTATTACTTCCTTTGGAAGCAATGAGCTGTCTAAACTCACAGATTATACTCTTCACTGCGTATCTGAGGATAAGGATACAAAGCATAATGACAGCATCTCCAGAATAGGTATGTTCATTGTTATTGAAATGCTGGTTAATTCTATAAAGGAAATAAAGAAAAGAGCTTATAGCAAATAAGATCCCTATATTGGGGTCTTATTTCTTTTGTAGGTGCAACACTTATTATATAGTTACTTTATTTAACTCAGCTTAAAAAGATGGTGACTTAGGTCATTTTCTATGACCTGAGACTTTATTAGGGAAAAGAGTATCACGGAACTATATTGTATTACCACATGCAGCCATATAAAATTAAATATGGAAAGAGTACTCTTTATAAGAAAACGTATCCAAAATAAATCTATGGAGGGGTTAATTTGTCAAAGGAATTCAGTCAAAAGATTCAACGCTTTGGTAGAACCTTGCTTCTACCCATTGCAGTAATGGCTCCTGTGGGAATGATATTAGGTATAACTGGTGCCTTGGTTCAGTCCTACATGATTCAAAGATTTCCCTTTTTAGGGAATACTGTTTTAAACACCCTTTTAGTTAATTTAAGGACTATTGCCGGTGCAGTATTTGATAACATACCACTACTTTTTGCCATGGGCGTTGCCTATGGAATGTCAAAAAAGGATAAAGGTATATCCGTTTTTGCCGCAGTTATAGGTTATATTATTTTAATTAGCACAATGAATGCATGGCTTGTTATAACAGGAAAGCTTGCAGATCCTGCAGTTATGAGCCAGGTTGGACAGATAAAGATATTAGGAATTCAAACTATGAATATCAATGCCTTAGGAGGTATAATAACCGGTCTTGTAGCCGCCTGGGCAACAGATAAATTCTACAAGCTTGAGCTCCCCATTGCCTTTGCTTTCTTCTCTGGAAAGAAGTCAGTGCCAATAATAACCATGGGAATAATGCTTGTAATAGGTGCAGTGATACCTTTTATCTGGGAGATTTTTGTTTCACTTCTTACCAAGCTGTCAGTAGTTTATTTAAGCCCTGCTGGACCTTTCTTCACAGCAGCAGGAGAAAGATTATTTATTCCCTTTGGTCTCCATCACCTTTGGAATTCTCTCTTTAGATTTACCGAGGCAGGAGGAACCTATGTTATAAATGGACAGACCTTTGTAGGTGTTGTTCCAACATTAAACGAAATACTCTTTAAGCTTGGGCCAAACAGTGAGTATTGGAGCATGATGCCATCTCTAACAAGATTTATGGCTCAGCAGCAGATGCTTTGTACACTTTTTGCCTTCCCAGCTATTGGACTAGCTATGTACAAGACTGCTTATAAGGAAAATAAGAAGCTTGTGAAGTCTCTTATGCTTACCTGTATTCTTACTGCACTTCTTGGTAATGTAACAGAGCCATTGGAATTCTCCTTTGTCTTTATTGCACCCTTATTATATGTGGCTTATGCAGTAATCATTGGACTTGGAGCTGTAGCTCTATCCTTAGCTCAGGTAGGTATAGGCTATATAAGAGGTACAATCTTTGACTTTGCCATCTTTGGTCTTTTATATGAAAAAACTAACTGGATAAGCTTTATAATAATAGGTCTCATACTTGCAGTAGTTACTTACTTTGTATTTACCTGGGCTATACTTAAGTTTAATCTTAAGACTCCTGGAAGAGAGGATGCTCCATCTATGGATAACACCCTAATCAAGGAAAAGAACTATGACGAAATAGCAAGAAGAGTTATCCAGGGACTTGGAGGCAAGGCCAATATTAAAAATGTTGATAACTGCATTACAAGATTAAGAATAGACTTAGAGGATGTAAATTTAATAGATCGTAAAATACTTGAAAGCTCTGGCTGTAGCGGTATATTCCTGCCGGCACCAAAACATATTCATATAGTTTATGGGCCCTTAGTGGAATTTGTAAGAAATTCTGTTGATGATGAGCTAGAAAAAATACATGCATAAAGAATTACTATAAAGGAGGAAGCATGCAGATGAGAAGAAGCAACATAATTACTGTAACAGGAGCAGGAAGTGCCAGAACACCGGCACTGGTAGGGAGTTTAGTTAAGCTAAAGGATAGCTTCCCACTGAAAAAAGTAATATTTTATGATATAGATGATGAAAGAACCTCAAAAATGGAGGCCTATATAAGGCTTGTTTTGTCAACCTATTGTCCTGAAACAGAAGTAGTATTCACCACAGATTCTGATACAGCCTATGAAAATACAAATTTTGTTTTCTGTCAGATGAGAGTGGGGAAAAATGATATGAGGAGCTTAGATGAAAAGATTCCTCTTAAGTTTGGACTTGTAGGTCAGGAAACCTGCGGACCTGGTGGCTTTGCCTACGGTATGAGATCCTTAGGAGCAATGGTAGAAATGGTTAATCAGGTGAGAAAGCACTCAAAGGATACATGGATTTTAAATTACACAAATCCAGCAGCTATTGTAGCCTTAGGTCTTGATAAGGTGTTTCCTGAAGACAAGAGAATACTTAATCTCTGTGATCAGCCTTATTCCTTAATACGCTCCTTTGCGAAAATATTAGGAGTAGAGCAGAAGGACCTGAGAGCCACCTATTTTGGATTAAATCATTTTGGATGGTTTACTGAGCTTAGAGATATTAACGGAAAAGATTATTTTGAAGAACTTAGAACCTACTTAAGGGATTATGACTTTAAGCCCTATAATGCAGAGCAGAGATCAAAATCCTGGCTGGACACCTATCTTAGGGTAAATAAATATATGAACTTTTTTGATGAATATATACCAACCACCTATCTTCAGTATTATTTCTTCCCTGAGGAAATTGTTGCGGAAAGCGATCCTAATTATACAAGAGCTGATGAAGCTAAGGATAGCAGAGAAAAAGAGGTTTGGGAAATCTGTGGAAAAGCAGTTAATGCAAAGGGGATAGAGGATATTGAGGTTATAACAAACAGTGTTTTTGGAGACCTTATGGTAGAGCTAGCAGAATCCATTGCCTATGACCTTCATAAGGAGTTTATCCTAATGAGCAGAAATAATGGTATAATACCTAACTTCAGTGAGGATGCCATAGTAGAGGTTGCAGGAACCTTCGGCAAGGATGGTGCACATCCTTATAAGTATGGAGAAATAAAGCCTTTCTACAAAGGCCTTATGGAAGGTCAGCATGCCTATGAAAGGCTTACGGTAGAAGCCTTTTTAGAAAAGGACTATACCAAGGCTCTTCAAGCACTAACTCTTAACAGAACGGTTGTAGATCCTCAGAAGGCAAAGGTAGTATTAGATGCCCTAATGGAGGCAAACAAGGATTATTGGTATTTGGATAAATAGTATAAAAAACAAAAAAGAGAGGGAGGACCGTCTGACGGTACCTCTCTCTCTTTTATATAAAGAGATTATATCAATGGAAGGAATGTAGAAAATCATCTTTGAAATATAGTATAATTAAATAAATGAGAAATAAACTTGATAAAGAAAAGAAATAATTATCTAATAAATAAACTGAATATTACAAAAAATACAATCTATATAAAGGTGGTGACCAATATGAGAATGTATGTAGGGATAACGGAATATAAGTGGTATGATGCCTTGAAGGATAAAAACTATAATGAGATATGTCTTGTAAAACCTGCGGGGAATTTAAGCTTCAGAGCATTAAAAAGAGATGAGCTTTATTTATTTAAGCTTCATAGTCCTCAAAATTATATAGTGGGAGGAGGATATTTTGTATCCTTTTCTACAGTACCCATATTTACTGCATGGGATATATTTAAGGGAAAAACAGGGGCAGAAGATTTTTTAGAGCTGGAGGAACGGATTTTTAAAAGCTCTGAGGAAAATACCTCCGATGACAAGCAAAACACTGCCGGCTGCATAATCTTATCTGATCCTTTCTTCTTAAAGGAAGAGGATTGGATACCTATACCAGAGGATTGGAACATTAATATTGGCCATGGAAAGCTTTATAATATATATAAGGATATAGGAAGAGAGCTTTATAAAGAAGTAGAGGATAGGATAGAGAGGCTTAATGCTGATGATAAGACAAGGATACATGAGGAAAAAGGCTTTAAGGTTAACCTTGAGCCTATACATCCCCTAGGAGAGGGTGCCTTTAAGCTTATGGTTACAGAAGCTTACTTAAAAAGCTGTGCCATAACCGGTGAGAGAGTACTTCCAGCTTTAAAGGCAGGATATATAAAACCAATAGCACTGGGAGGGACAAACACCTTAGACAATGGTATTCTTCTTAGAAGAGATATATATATGCTTTATAACTTAGGCTATATAACTATAGATGAAAACTATACTGTACTTGTAAGCTCAAGGCTTAGAGAGGATTTTAATAGTGGCAACACCTATTACAAGTATCATGGTAAGACATTAAAGACACTTCCTGAGAAGTTTTTTGAGCTACCTTCAAAGGAAGGGCTTAAGTGGCATAAAGAAAGTGTGTTTTTAGGTTAATGGTAAGAATATGTTATAAAGGTAATAAAGTAGGAGTATGTGGGTTAAAACCCACATACTCCTACTTTTTAAGCTTATGATTGGAAGTAATTGTACTAATAAATTATATTCATAGTAATTCCTTGAGGATAATCACCATACTTTTCTCCAAAGAGGTTTATACCACCTATACATTCAGCATCATCCTTTATTTCTATAAGAAGTGATATGTAAGGTAAACTGGATAGATTTAAATCCTTAATAGTGGTGCTAGCTTCAGTTCTTACTCCATCAATAAAGCTGCCATTTTTTCTTACAGAGAAGGTTTTAAGTAAGCCATATTGGGTTTTGCCCACCTCCCAGCTCTCAGGAGTGAGAATGCCTCTTCTAGAGCCAAAATCTCCAGGGGAACGATAGGTTCCTATATATTGATTATTTATGGAAATAGAAATATCTGATGGCCATTCTTCTGCATATCCTGGAGCCTCTGAGCATAGCTCCATGGTGAAGGATATATCATGAAGATCTAGTAAAGCATTTGATAAATTAGGAAATCTGTATTCTATATAGCCCTTATGAAACCATAAAAGCTGTGCCTCCATTCTCCTAGGAGAATAAAAGGATAAAGGGCTGTCATAGGTGTCTAATGGTCCGTTAATATCCGCTAATCCGCAGGTGGGCTCTACCTTGCATTTGTAATAGTTGCCCACGGGCATATCCACTATGATAGGCTTAGCTATCTCTTCGCTATTAGGTGCAGAAGCATCTAAGTGAAAGCTTTGGAGACTTGAAATACATACTCTCATTGATCCTCTTACTCCAGGCTGGGATTCCGTTACCACAAGCTTTGCATCCTCTAAGTACTTAATGTGAGAGGCGATGGAGGATATGGGAATATCAAGCACAGCGGAAATTTCCTGAAGGGATAGGGGCTTGTATTTTAAAACATTTAGAATTTGAATCCTTGCAGGAACAGAAAGTGCCTTACCAATCTTTACTATTTGTTCTTGATGGCTTTCATTTGTCAGGTTTAGAGAAATATCCCTTTCACCTATAATTTTAATGGGTGATTTCTTTTTAGTCATTTTTATTCCTTTCATAATTAAGATGTTTGTTAATTTTAAAATTTATGTAATAAATAATAAATATAATTTCAACAAAGTTATAATAAATAAACAGAAACAGCTATCATTACACATAAGGTATGGGTAAATTTCAAAAAAACAAGAAAATAATTAAAAAACAGTAAAAAATATGTTGTAATGATAACGTTTAGATGATAATATAAAAATATATTTATTACATAATAAATAAAATAAATGAAAAAGGCAACCTAAAATTTTATTTATAATTACATAATTATTGTAATTAATAAATGAAAATAATTCAAGTGTTGCAAGGAAAGGTGGAGGAAGACAATGAAAAAGATCACGTTAGTAACTGTATTAATGCTTCTTATATCAATTTTTTCAGGATGTAGTAAGGCTCCTACTAGTGGAGCTGATGGCAATTCAGGTTCAGGAAAAGATAAGAAAACTGTTATTAGTTTTATCAATGGTTTTACTGGTGCCGATGGTCCTTTTATGACTAAAATAGTTGATGGCTTCAACAAGTCCCAAGATAAGTATGTGATT
>JAEXZL010000181.1 GCA_023451395.1 Bacillota bacterium
GACTCAGATCAGCATAAAATATATCTCCTCTTTTCACTATCATCATCGTCATCAGACATATCACTCTCCGAAAGCCATGCCTCATATTCTATTGATTCCTCAAGCTCATAGGGACAGCTCATTTCGCAAAAGCGCAAATTGATATCAGCCATTTCCTCATAACCCTGTTTGAGCTGCATAACATATTCAGCACTAATTTTATCCTCATTACATATTATTAAGGAATCCTCATTAAATTGATAACTTTTTTTATTTTTTTTTGAGCCCGTGGATACATAATTCAGCATTTCCTTTGAATATGACATTATTCCACCTTACCTCCTATGTTTACGCAGTAAAGAGCGATATGTACACTAAAATTATAGTGCAATATATGTCACTATGTCAAAGGTTTTGTCTTAGATATAGTTCTTTATTTTTACAATTTTTCCGTTCTTGGTATACACTCTGGGAATTCGCTTTCCAATCATGCAGAGTACCTCATAATTTATCGTGCCTAAAATCTCTGCAATGTCATCAGCATTGAACCTCTTCTGCCCCTCCTGTCCAAGGAGGGTAACCACATCTCCCACCTTTAAAGGTTCTGAATCTGTAGCATCCACCATACACTGATCCATACATATTCTACCAACTACTGGAAGTATCTTGCCCTTGGCTATAATCTTTGCCTTTCCAGACAAAAGTCTTGTGTAGCCATCAGCATATCCAATAGGCAGCGTTGCTATAACACTCTTTCTATCAGTTTTAAATGCCCTTCCATAGCCTACATACATATTTTCTTCTAAGGTCTTTATATGTATAACCCTGGCTTTTAAAGTCATTACCGGCTTAAGATCAAGAGCATCTTTATTCACATCATCAGAAGGATAATAGCCATAGAGTATAATACCTGGTCTAATCTCCTGAAAATGAGTATGGGGAAGATCAATTATTGCTGCACTGTTAGCTATATGATATATTTTTGGCTTAACTCCCAATTCTGATAGTTTTTCCTTAAAGGATAGAAACTTATGGAGCTGTTCTCTACTATAGCTTTTATCCCTTTCATCTGCATTGGAAAAATGAGAAAAAACTCCTGAAATCTTAATCATAGGAAGCTTGCTTATCTCCAATATTTCCTCTATGCTTTCTTCATTAGGGAAAAAACCTATACGACCCATTCCTGTATCAACAGCTATATGAAGCTTAACCTCTTTATTTTGCCTTTGTGCTTCTTGGGAAATAGCCTTGGCATAATCCAGATTATAAACCGTCTGCTGTATGTCATTGGCTACAATCTCCTCTGCATATTCTAAAGGTGTATATCCAAGTATCATTATTGGTGCTGTGATACCAGCTTTTCTAAGCTCTAAAGCCTCAGAAATCACTGCAACGGCAAGACTTGTAGCTCCATTCTCTAAAAGCACTGGAGCTGTGTCCACAGCTCCGTGGCCATAGGCATCAGCCTTAACCACTGCCATTATCTCTTCGCTTTTTGAAACCCTTCTTATTTCTCTCATGTTATGGGCTAAGGCATCCAAATCAATTTCTGCCCATACTGGTCGTACTTTATCCATCTGTATTCCCCCTGTTAATAAGCCTTATATCAGTAATCAAATAAAGCTTTGTCTAAGTCTTTTTCAAATTTAAAGTTAGCGTAAGTTATCTCTGCTTTTAAATTACCTTTAAAATCATATATACTTAGCTTTTCCGGGGCTTTTGTTTCAGTATCAATGATTAAAATTCCTTTTTCTATATTTTTATTTCCCTCCGGTATATATAATTCTATAAAAAGGTAATTTTTTCCTTCTTTATTTTCAGAATAAATTTTAACTTCCTCGTTAGTATATATAAGCTCTACATAATTTTTTAAAAAAGCCCATTTATAAAACTCATCAAAGGTGCTTTTAAGTATATAACTTCTTCCGTTAATCAGATCCTTAACTGTGATTTCATCATTATTGTATATATAGACTCTATCTTCTCCTAAAGTCAGCTTATAACCTCTATCCTTTGCATAAAGTAGAGTAGCCCTTTCCTGGAACTTTCCCTTATCATTAAACACACGATATTCTATATCAGTGCTATAGCAGTTAATAAACCGAAGATAATCAACATACTCCTCAGGAGTGTCAATCTTAGTTAAATATAGGTAAGCATAGAGTATTAAACAGGCTGCTGTTAGGAAAATCAAGGTTCCGATAATAATTTTCCTTTTCGTTTAAATCACCCCTAAAAGTATTGCCTTTAATACTAATATTCTTTTAGGGATTTATTTATTCTTAGTTTTATTAACTTTCCAGTGACTTAAGAACATAGGGAAGCTGGTCAATTATTGCCTCAGCATTAACGCTGTATCTATCTTTTGACAGTATATCTCCAGCATAGCCATGAAGGTAAGCTCCGGTGTAAGCAGCCTCTAGCGCCTTACATCCTTGGGCACATAGGGAAGCAATAATACCTGTAAGAGCATCTCCCATGCCACCGGAGGCCATGGAGCTATTCCCTGTAGGATTTATATATACACTCTCACCATCGGTAATAACGGTATTATAACCCTTTAATAATACTATTACCTTATGCTCCATTGCAAATTCCTTAGAAACTTTTATGCGATTTTCATTTATAAAATCTATCTCTAAGCCCGTTAGTCTTGACATTTCTCCTGGATGGGGTGTGAGGATAATTTTTGCCTTTGCATCCTTTAAAAGGCTTAAGTCCTTTGAAAGAACATTTAATCCATCAGCATCGATTATTATACTCTTTTCTCCCTGGGAAAGAACTTCCTTTAAAAGCTCTAAGGTTTCTTCACCATTTCCTAAACCAGGTCCTATAGCTATTGCCGAAGAGGTATTAAGCTTTTCTTTCAGCTCATTAATATTATCATAACCATAGGTCATAGCTTCTGTAAGCTTTCCAGACAATATATTTTGTATCTCATTCTTACAGCCTAATGTTACAAGCCCCGTTCCTGCCATTACCGCAGCCTTAGTTGTAAGATATGCAGCCCCAATAAAGTCTTTGCTACCTGCTAGTATAAAAAGTCTTCCATAGTCACCCTTATGAGAAGTCTTATCCCTTTTAGGTATAGCTTCATTCACATCCTTTAAGGAGGTTATATATTCCTTCTGATGATATAGGTCAACTATTTCTTCAGGTATTCCTATAGACTCCAGTATTATTTCTCCGGTATATTTATGAACCCTATTATTTACAAACCCTCTTTTATATAGTTCAAGGGTTACAGTTTTCTTAGCCTTAATAGCATTGCCCATCATTTCTCCAGTATTGCTATTTATACCTGATGGAACATCTATAGATATTATATTTGTGCTATTTTCATTTATAACAGAAATGCAGTATACATAAAGCTCTTCTAGTTTTCTTGTTATTCCAGTACCAAAGATGGCATCCACCACTAAATCAGCTTCCTCTAAGGCATCCTTTAAATCTGAAAGATCATCAGTGTTTGCAATGCTTTTAACTTTTAAGCCTATATTTCTAATTATTTCATAATTCCTGCTGCAATCTGGAGACATCTTTTTATCTCCCACCATAAATATTTCAAGGCTTTTTCCTAAAGCTTTTAGATGCCTAGCTACTGCGTAACCATCTCCGCCATTATTACCATTTCCACATACTATAACATACTTATCCGCGATATCTGTATCTAAGTGCTTAAGCACCTTAATTGCGGCATTTTCCATAAGAATCAATCCTGGAATCTCAAGCTCCTCTATACAGTGTCTATCAATATTTTTTAAAATTTCACTGCTACCGATTTTCATACTTATTCACCCTCCAATACAACAAAAGCTGTAGCATTTTCCTTGCTATGAGCTATGGAAAGATGTATTGCCTTTACTCCTCTTTCACAGCAAATAGCCTCCGCTCTGCCCAAAACTCTTATATAAGGTTTTCCAAGCTCATCCTTAAAAATCTCAAGCTCCTTAAGGCTAAATCCTCTTACTCCTGTTCCTAAGGCCTTAGAAAAAGCTTCCTTAGCGGCAAAATATCCTGCAAGGCTTTCGTAGCGCCCGGCTCCTCTTGCCCCTTTAAGCTCCTCTTCGGTAAATACTCCTGCTAAAAAACTCTCAGTTCTTTCCGCAGATCTTTTTATGCGACTTATCTCAATAATATCATTACCCACTCCCAGTATCATTTAAACACCTTCTTTAAATAATCATATAATTAATAATAACTCAATGTCACCAATAAAGTAAGCAAAATGAATAAAATCCCATCTTAATTAAGATGGGATATTGTATTAAATTTAGTTTGTTGCTATTTCATCATAATATCTATCAAAATCAGTGATGTATTCATCTACATAATCTCCTAGAATCTCGACCAAATGGATAGGAGAAACTAGATTGCTATGCAAAAGATTTAAAAGCTCATAAACCTTATGAAGCTGGGGACTTATTGCTTCAATACTATCTCTCTCTATGTTGGAAAGCTCCCCATTAATGTAATCTATTCTTTCTGCCTCAATCCCATACGCTTGTACACCTTGCTTTATGCCCCTAACAACCCTGTAATAATAAATACTTTTCTTTTTCCCCTCTTCAATGGAAGCCACTAAATTTTTTAAAACCCTCATGTTTTTCCCCCCTAATTAATTATTACCCTGGAGCATAAATTATTAGTCATTTTATGTATTTTATATTAACACTAAAAAAAGAAATTGTATGTCAAATAGTGGGGTTGTCTCAAAAAACTTCTCAATCTATTTTGACAGTTTTATTCTTTTAGTTGCTTATATATCATTTTTATTATTCCTTATTCATTTATATAAAGGCTAACTTAATAAGTATTATGTCGAAGAAAAAAGCTTTATGATATAAGATTATTATTGTAATATTTGTAATATTCTTTTATTTTTAATAAATATTTCCTTTTAACAAAAGAATTTGCCTCTATCAAATATTCTGATAGAGGCAATTTATATCTACTATTATCTTTTTTCATCCTTAACACTTTTTATTTCCTTATAAGCCTTTTCCACTGTATCACTTTCCTCTTTAGTAATATACTTTGAAGAAAACTTTGCTTTATTATATATCTTAGCTACAGTATGGGTATCTATTCTATCCTCCATTTGAAGCTTTCTTCTTAACGCTCTCAAAAACTCACTTGCAGTCATGAAGCTTTCATAAACAGCTCTCACCCTTCCAAGGCTTTGAAGTCTCCTAAAATAAAAGAGAACTCTTTCTCTAGGATTATTTGGGGGCAATATATTTTTTAATAACCTTTTTACTCCTCTAGTAAATCTTGGAAGACTTCTGTTTCTATTAAGTTTTTCCCTTTCCTCAAACACTCCTTCTTCCAGAATAGTTCTTGGTAGTTTTATCCGCTTAACAACTGAATAAAGAGCAATAAATAGCAGAATTAATACAAGTACTTTTATTATGCGCTCTACCATGGGATAATCATTTATATAATCTCTTACTAAGTGGGCACTGTTCTCTGAATCCTCCATAACCTGTTGCCCCTCTGAAGGGGAAACATTAATTAAATTTCTAAGGGATTCTACAGGTCCTTTTAATATGAATAATACAAATAGAAGCAATTTCTCCATTAGAAAACTTACCCCATGAATTATCCCTTCCAATACCTTTGAAACTCCTTTATACACTATATCTAAAGAAAGAGCAGTGACCCCTAAAAGAATTATTACATCTCCTATTAATGAGCTTTTATGTGAAAGGTTATACTCAGCTCTTCTTCCTTGCCTAAGAAGCAATATAGTCAAAAAGATATATGCTAAATAATACCTAAATAGATAGCTGCCCCTAGCTCCCATGATAATTGCAGTAATAAAAACTAAAGGAACCATATAATAAAACTGTACTTTAAGAACCCCTTTTATATAATCAATATTTAACCTTTCAATAGATTTCTTCCTTAAAAGAAGCAAATTACTTATAAGAGGAAGCAAATATACAAGAAAATTACCCCTTCCAATAAAAAAAGATATTAACAATGCACAAATTCCTGATATAAGTAATACAACTCCTCTTTTCTTTATTCTCATATGCTTTAGATAAAGAAATAATACTGAGCTAAAAAAGGAGGCTGCTATTAAAAGATAACTTATTCTTTCATAAAAAATGCCGTCATAAGTCACACTAAAGAGAATAAAGTTAAAAAGACTTAATTCCATAGCTAGAAGAAGTCTGAAAAATTTCTCACCAGTCATTTACTTCTCCCCCATTCTTAAAAGCTCTATCCTTGAGATATTTGAAAGGCTACTGTCACAGGATATGTCAATTAGCTTTATTATAATTCCCTTCATAGCCGCCTCATATAGAAGTTCCTTAGAATCCTCTGTAAGATAACCAGCAATAATTATATAAACTGTATTCTTATTTAAAAAAGCCATATTACTCTTAAGATAATCATAAAAATCTGTTTTTGGCATATAACCTATTCTTCCGCAAAACTCCAGTATTCCATTTATGCCCTTTAATGAAGGTGGGACCTTATCCAGCAAATCACCGTAGTAGGAGATAATATGAGAATTACTCCAGATACCAGTAGCTATACCTAGATTCAAAAATTCCTCTGCAACTGCTGCAGCAATTTCACAGCCTCTGTCAATTCCCTGAGGGTCAATTTCCATCCAAAGAGGCCTTTTATATTGGGTGTTTAGAATTATCACCACTTCTCTATCAGAGGTGAAGTCGTAATCTTTTACCAATAACTTGTTATTTTTTAAGCTGGAATTCCAGTGTATATCCTTCATTCTATCGCCATAAGTATATTCCCTTATCCCCTTTACATACATAGGATCATCATAAATCCAGCGTTTCACAGTATTATCACCTAATATAGAGTTACTTATTATCCTGTCTCCAACTAAAGACTTAAGCCTTGGAAATACAACAATTTCAAAATAATCTTCCACCTTACGGCTTTCCTTATGCACACCTAAGAAATCTGATATGGAAACCTCCATATTTTTTAGGATATAAACCCCTCTGCTTTTAATATGCACTGGATAGCTTCTCCTTACCCTCTCTCTACCTGCAATAAAATAACTATCTGAATATCCAGCACCCTCACTGCCTATCTTTCCATTGTCAGAATACTTTCTTTCCATCTGACGAGGCATTTGCTCTTTAATATTTAAAAAGCTTATTGGAAGGAGCTTTCTATTTTCTACAAAAACATTTACCTTAAATTCTTCCCCGGGAAAAACTCTATTTTTACTTAACTCCCTTTTCAGAGATATATTCTTAAAGACAATCCTTATATAATAATCAGAGACATAATAACCTATAAATATTACTATGAAAAAAAATATTAAGAGTTTCATCCTTTTCCTTTCTATTCCTCCACTACTTCTAGAGGAGCAGCGATGGCTTTTAAAATTTCCTCTATAACCTGAGCTGCTGTTATATTTTCTTTTGAATAGCTCTGATTCTTTAGAATTATTCTATGGCTTAGCACCTCACTGGCAAGAATTTTAACGTCTTCTGGTATAACATAATCTCTCCCCTTAATAGCAGCCATAGCCTGGGCTCCCTTCATAAGACATAAAGCAGCTCTAGGGGACGCTCCTAATTGAAGCTTGTCCAAAGTTCTTGTGCTTCTAACTATGGCAAGAATATATTCCTTTATTTCCTCCTTAATCTCTACCTCTACCACCTTTTCCATAACATATTCCATATCCTCTGAAGATAAGACCTCCTTTAGATTTTTTAAAGGATCCTCAAGAAGGAACCTATCTAAGATATCTTTTTCCTCCTTAAAGTCAGGGTAGCCTAGAGAAAGCCTTAGAAAAAATCTATCCAGCTGCGCCTCTGGAAGAGGAAAGGTTCCAAATTGCTCTAAGGGGTTTTGGGTAGCTATAACAAAAAAAGGCCTCGGAAGCATAAGGGTATTACCTTCTAGAGTAACCTGCTTTTCCTCCATAGCCTCCAATAAAGCCGATTGAGTTCTAGGGGTTGCCCTGTTTATTTCATCCGCAAGGAGAATACTACTAAAAATTGGTCCCTGCCGAAGCTGAAACTCCCCTAACTTTTGATTATAAAAATATATACCTGTTAAGTCTGAAGGAAGAAGGTCTGGGGTAAACTGAACTCTTTTAAATGTCAAATTCATACTCTTGGCCAGACTTCTAGCAAGCTTTGTCTTTCCAAGTCCTGGCACGTCCTCTAGAAGCACATGCCCTCCGCAAATCAAGGCTGCTATTATTTTGTCAATCTTATCTTCCTTACCTACAATAACCCTACCTATATTCTTCTGCAACTCATCTCTAAAAGCTTGAAACCTCTCAATTTTCATCTCTATACCACCTTACATATTCTGTTAAATAATACATTAATTATATCATTGTGTTTTTAATAAGTGAACAAAATAAAATAGCTAAGACCTAGAAGTCTTAGCTATTCTCTCTCTTTCTGTTTCTCTAAACACCATAGTTGTAAAATGTATACGTTACCATACCCTAAACTGATTATAACGAAAAGTTCATAAAAAATCAACAATATTAATATTATTTTAATATTTTAAATAAGTTTTTTTTACTCTATACTAGATATCTTTTATAGCTTGAATCTTTGAACTGACTGGTTTAGGTCCTCTGCAACTTCTGCCTGGTGCTGTGCTGTTAAGGCAACCTGACTTACCGCCTTTGTAGTTTCCTCTATACTATGAAGAATATCTTCTGAGCTATGAGCAGTACTATTCATATTATTTCCAATAGTTTCAATTACCTTAAAAACTTCCTGTGCTGACAAATTAAGTTCCTCCGCCAGCCCCATCATATTTTCAGAAAGGGTGCTTATATACCCTGCATCCTTTTCATATACCTCCCCAGTATTTATTAATAAGGTATAGTCACTTTTAACTTGTCCATCTATAAATGATAAAAGCTCTTGAGAGTTCTCTCTTAAATTTTTAAAGGCTAAGGATACCTTACTCACTATTCCCTGAATATCCTTAACATACTCCATGGATTGTTCTGAAAGCTTTTTAATTTCCTCTGCAACTACTGCAAAGCCCCTTCCATTTTCTCCAGCTCTTGCAGCCTCAATAGCAGCATTTAATGCCAGAAGGTTAGTCTGCTCGGCAATTTCTGATATAGAGCTAGCTATTATTCCTATATTATTAACTACCTTACCCTCTGCTATGGCAGATAATATACCCTCTTCCTTCTCATCATAAAGCTTGTATGCAAGATTTCTTGATAACTCTCCTTTTTTCTTGATTTCCACTGCTCTTTGGTTTATTTCCTTTGACTGAGTACTACTTTCTGAAGAGCTCTCTGCAATTCTTGATACCTGGTTATTAACTTCATTCATGGAAGCACTTAATTCTTGTGTTATAGCATTTATTTCCTGAACAGAATCCACTATGCTGACAGTATTATTGCTTATGTTATCAAAACTGCTAGACATCTCCTCCATAGTAGCGGATAGCTCTTCACTGGAAGCTGTAACATTCTCCGATTGTTCCATAATATGACTTATGGTATTCTTAATCTTCTCCTGGGCATTATTAAGTGCCATAATGAGCTTTCCGAATTCATCCTTGCTACTATAGTCCAAAGTATAGCTTAAGTCTCCCTCTGCTAGAGCCTCTGCAAAATTTATTCCCTTTTTAAGCACCTTGCTGATATATTTGCTCATCACCATTCCTAAAATCATAGCAACAGCTATAACAATTATATTAATTACCCATGTGATTTTTTTTGCGTCATTGCTTATCAAGATATTAGCATCATTTTTTTCTTTAGCAGATTCTGTTTCGGCAGAAATTATCACTCCTAAGGCTGATATAAGGCTATCATTGGTTCTAGTTGCCTCACCTAATCTTCTTATAGCCATATCATATTCATCGTTTCTTATCAGTTCAAGAAGCATATCTGTAGATGCTCTATATTCCTTAAGATACTTGTTAAAAGTCGCCCATCGGTATTCATTTTCTTCCCTTAAAAAATTATTTTCATAATACCCTATAAGCTCATTATTTTTTTTTCTTAATTCATTCATTTTATCAATAGCTTCTAAGGAATCTACCTTATTTCTATAAAATACCCCCTGTAATAGTATATTTTTTGACTGTATCATATTATCCTCAATACTATAAACAGCTTTTATGCTTAGTAGATTATCATTATACATTGAATAACTATTATTGGATAATGTATTAATGACACCATTGGTTACTAAAGCTATGGCTGCTACAAAAATAACCATAGCTAGATAAGAAGCCAGTAGCTTAACTCTAATCGATATATTCCTAAAAAATTTCATATTATTCCTCCTGCTATGTAATAGTTAACTAACTAATAATTTCAATATTATTATCGGAGGTTTAATTTTAATAAATAGTATATTTTAATAAATTTTTACAGATTGGATAGAGTTAAGAATATTAACACCTTATACTTATAGATTAAAATTAACAATTTTGTAATCAATTATTCTGCTGATTATTATAATATTAAATAAAAAGGAATTATAACATCTTAAATAATCCACTATTAAATAAAAAAATGCTCAAATAAATACACAGAATTAATTAGGACGTAAATTAAAAAACTATTAATGACTATCATTAATAGAATGGAGGATAATCATGAATGAAAAAGCAAAAATCATCATCATTGGAAATGGTGCAGCAGGCTATAATGCATCAAAGGCCATAAGAGAAAAAGATAAGGATTGTGCTGTAACGCTCATATCCAAAGAAGAGGTAAGAAGCTATTACAGGCCAAAGCTTTCTACCTTAATAGGTAAGGAAATTCCAGAAAACAGATTTTATATCACTTCAGAGCAGTGGTATGAAGAAAATGGTATACAACAGCTCCTGGGCACGGAGGTAGTAGAGATAAAGCCAGAGGATAAAAGGCTAGTATTAGAAAGTGGAGAAGAGCTTGCCTATGACAAATTAATCTTAGCCAATGGTAGTTATAATTTTATACTTCCTATCAAAATTTCCGACACTACCTTAAGTCGTGACAATTATAAGAAATTTAATGGAATCTATTCTATAAAGGATTTAAAGGACGCTTTAGAAGTTAAGGCTCATATGGAAAAATCAAAGCATGCAGTGGTTATTGGTGGTGGCTTATTGGGTTTAGAGGCAGCATGGGAAATGAAGGAGATGGGACTTAAGGTTTCTGTGGTAGAATTTTTCCCAAGGCTTCTTCCTAAACAGTTAGATGTAGAGGGTGGTAGACTTCTTGAAAGTATTGTTTCTGAAGGAGGCATTGATATATTTCTAGGTGACTGTGCTGAGGAATTACTTATAGAAAACAACAGCATTAAGTCAATAAAGCTTCAAAGTGGAAAGGTACTCAACTGTGACCTCCTTTTGTTTTCAGTGGGAATAAGATCAAATATAGATCTCCCTAAGAAAGCGGGAATCCAAGTAAACAAGGGTATATTAGTCAATAACAAGATGGAAACTAATATTCCTGGAATCTATGCCTGTGGAGATTCTGTAGAGCATAATGGAATTATTTATGGCAACTGGGCTGCAGCTATGGATATGGGTAGAATTGCTGGTTCTAATGCCTCCGGAGCTTCTGAAGAGTTTGTGGGTTTTGTTCCTTCTTTAATGTTTAACTCCATGGGGACTAAGGTTTTCTCTTCAGGAAATATAAACTTTGAGGATCCTTCTCTAGAACAACTTTCCTATAAGGATGATAAAAACTATAGAAAGCTCTTCTTCCTTAACAACAAGCTTCAGGGAGGTATTCTTATAGGAAATATTGCCTTAACCGGCAAGATTACTGCAGGAGTAAAAAAAGGAATTTCTAAAGAAGAGGCTCTTGAATCAGGAATGGTATAAAATATACACCTATTAAAAATATCATTTAAGAATCACCTATTAAAAATGTCATTTAAGAATCACCTTATAAAAATACCATTTAAAAATCACCCTTTAAAAATACCTATTAAAAAATACCGGCAAAAAATGTCGGTATTTTTTATTTATTGCCCTAGAGCCTCTATTTTATCAGTCTTTTTGTTACCTACGAATCTAAAGTCTTCCGCTACCACTTCAGCAATATAGCGTTTCTTACCATCCTCATCCTCGTAGCTTCCTGTTCTTAATCTTCCACTGATGCTTATAAGGCTTCCTTTTTTCATATAGTCCGCAACAACCTGAGCCTTACGTCCCCAGAGAGTTACAGGAATAAGATCCGCCTTTTTTTCACCATCTGCAGAGCGAAAATTTCTTTCTACAGCTATAACAAATCTAGTAAAGAGCTTTTCGCTGCCCTCAAGTATCCTAAGTTCAGGATCCTTTATTAATCGTCCAACCAATACTATTTTATTCATCTTGTTATACCTCCAATATAGTTCTATTTTTCAATATATTTATATTTGGAATTATAGCCAAGATCTAACACTTTATTCATAGCAAAGGCTATTTATTTACCATTCACAACATTTTTTAGATAATTCATAAAGCTATCCTTCAGTTCTGGTCTCCTAAGAGCAAAATCCACAGTAGCCTGCAAATATCCAAGCTTATCTCCCACATCATAACGTCTTCCTTCAAAGGAATAAGCATATATAGCCTCATTTGCCATTAGCTGCTTTAAGGCATCTGTAAGCTGTATTTCTCCATTTACACCAGGATCGGTTTTTTCTAATACCTCAAAGATTTTAGGCGTAATTATATATCTTCCTAATATTGCAATATTTGATGGTGATTCTTCTACTTTAGGTTTTTCCACAAGTCCCTTAACCTTATAAACATTATCCTCAATCTTAAGAGGTGTTACTATACCGTATTTACACACATCCTCCTGGGGCACAGGCTGTACTCCCAAAATGCTTGTCTGATACTCCTTATAACAATCTAAAAGCTGTTTAAGGCATGGAACCTTACTATCCACAATATCGTCACCCAGCATCACCGCAAAGGGCTCATTTCCCACAAAGGTTTTAGCACAATAAATAGCATGTCCTAACCCCTTAGGTTCCTTCTGTCTAATGTAATACACTTCAGCTAGTGAAGATATGCTTCTTACAAGTTCCAATAACTCCTGTTTATTTTTTTCCTCTAATTCCTTTTCAAGTTCAACGGACTTATCAAAATGATCTTCTATGGACTTTTTATTCCTACCAGTTATAATCAAAATTTGCTCTATTCCTGAAGAAACAGCTTCTTCTACTATATATTGAATAGTAGGTTTATCAACTATAGGTAACATTTCTTTAGGCTGTGACTTAGTTGCAGGAAGAAATCTTGTTCCTAAACCCGCTGCAGGAATTATGGCTTTTCTTACTTTCATGTAACATCCTCCTAGTACCAATTCTTTAACTATAATTATAACCCATATTTGAAAATAGTGTAACAAGGTCTTATCAATATCTAGACTTTTTCTATATTAATTTATTTCTTTTCCTTAACATTGATTTTCATGAAGATTATTTCATCGCCACAGGTAATTTCTATGACATTTCTTCCTTTCTTCAACCCTGTAATACTTCCATCATCATGAATTTCTATTAACTTTATAGGATTAATATTTCTATAGCTAATTTTTGGAGGCTCTACCCCTTTAGGCTCAGTAACAATATTAAATTGTAGCTTAATGGTTTCCCCTACCCTTATATATCGCTCCGTTTCCCCTGCAGAAAACTCAACAACCCGAACCTCAGGATGAACTGTAACATTTACAACTGTGTTTGCATCTCCACAGCTTATAATAATATCTTCGCTTCCAGGAGCAATGGCCTTTATTACCCCCTCTTTAGTGACTTCCAGAACACCGCCTTGTCCACTCACCTTATATATTACTTCAGGCAAGGATGCATTTTCAGGAAATATATCAATATTAGCATTTAGTTTCATTTCCTGTCCTACCTCTAACCCAACATTACCTTCAGAAACTGATACATTTATAACTGGCCTAACATTTATCAATAAAGTGGCTTTTCCCTTTTCTGTTGAAATATGAACCTTTCCCTTTCCCACATTCAACCCCTTTAAAATTCCATTTTCATCTACAGATAAAACTTCAGGATTGTCTGTACTCCAGGCAAGAGCTTTTACCATTGCATAAGTGGGAAAAATCTTTCTTTTAGGAAGAACCTTAATTTCCTCACCTGCATAAACCACCAATTCCTCATTGTAATCAATAGTTAGTGCATCATAAAAAGGTCCTATTAAACCTTTGGAAAATAAAATATATTGTGCAACACCAATAAAAACAAGAGAAATAAAAAATACCATAATATATTGTTTTTTTCTTGTTTTTTTAATATTCATTCTTTTTATCAAATTTTCACCCCTACATATATCTTTTTCTGAGCTAATAACAAATACAATGCAAAACTATATTAATCTAATATTATTCAAAGCTCTAGAAAGAAAATATAAACTATGGCATAATACCACAATCTAATTATACTCCTTTAGTTTAGAGAATAATGTCGTTTGCTGTCGTTGTTATACAATTTATAGAGATTACTTCTATAAAAATTATATAATTTTATAAGATTATATTATAAAAGCATATGTGCTCAACAGCATTTTACATTCTTTTATTGACATAAAAAAAGATTATTCTAAAAGTCCAAACTACAACCTTTAGAATAATCTTAGTGATTTTTTATTATTTTCTCATCTCGTTCCTTTGGTAAAAACTTCAGGATTTTCCTTTATTAAATTTATAAAGACATCAACCATCCTACTGTCAAATTGAGTTCCCTTATTTACTTCCAGTTGATTAATAGCCTCAGCTAAGGTTAGTGGTTCTTTATAAGGTCTATGGGATATCATGGCATCAAAGGCATCTACAACAGCAAGGCACCTAGCCTCCTCAGGTATGTTTTCCCCACTTATTCCCCTAGGATATCCCTTACCATCATACCTCTCATGATGGCAGATAACCGCTGGTATTACATTGACTAAATTTGGTATATGCTTAAATATATCTACAGAAAGCTCCACGTGCTTCTTCATTATGTCATATTCTTCCCTGGTAAGCTTGTCTGGTTTAGTTAATATGCTCTCTGGAACTCCTATTTTCCCCACATCATGAAGAAGTCCTGCATTTTTTATTATTTCCAGTTTCTCTTCACTGAAACCAAGAGCTCTCCCTAACATAACTCCGTAGTTTGATACATTATCTGAATGTCCGAAGGTATAGTGATCCTTAATATCGATTGCTGCTGCCAAAGCATAAACAGAAGCCATTAATATCCCGTTATCCTTTTTATCGCTACCATCTTTCATTGTATCATTATATATTATGCATCTATTTCTTCCGCATTTCTTGGCAAAGTACATAGCCTTATCAGCTTTTTCTAAGAGATCCTCTTTTACAAGAGCATTACTTGGATACTCAGCTATACCTGCACTGACAGAAATAAATTGATTTGTATCACTAGTAATGTCAAAGGCCCTTTGAATGTCTTCTCTAATCTTTTCTACAATTTCAAAGGTCTCTTGAGATGTTTTATCTATTAGTATTAAGGCAAATTCCTCTCCCCCATATCTACAGGCTATATCCTTTGAGCTCATACTCTTTCTAAGAATTCCAGCAATTATCTTTAGTGCTTTATCTCCAGCAGAATGTCCATAAAGGTCATTATAGAATTTAAAATAATCTACATCCATCATTACAACTGAAAGATATTTATGCTGCTTATTGTATATTTGTTCTTCTAGATACTCATAAAAATATCTATGATTATATAGCTCTGTTAATCCATCGGTTATTGCCTGTACCTTTGCCATAGAATAATTCCTAGCATTTTCAAAAGATGCAGCAGCTCCGTTTACTATTGTAAGTAGAGTATCAATATCATCCTTTTGGTATGGAGTAGAATCATTTTTTTCACCTAGGGCAACCATACCTATTACATATCCTCTTAGTTTCACAGGAACAATTAATTCTATTTTCATATTCTCTATTTGCTTTTTCTCCACAGACCAAAGTGAATTGAAATATGAATTATTATTTACATCACTGGCAGACAAGATATTATTTCCCTTAAACCATTTTATTAATGGGTGATTTTGATTAAGGACTATCCTTTGCAAATCAACATCCTCTGCTGCACTCCTACTAATACACTTAAAGTCCTCTCCCTCCTTAGGCTCTATAAAAATATAAATACGTTCAGGCTGTATAGTAACATTTAAAACTTTAATTATGTATTCATTTATCTCTCCTATTTCTAGGCTGATACTTAAATTCTCAGTAAAATCCCTTAAAGCAGTTTTTTGACTGATTCTATCCTTATAAAAGAGTTTGTCAATAAAAAAGGTCGTCCACATTCTTACTTTATCTGAAATTGCCGAGTTTATTACAGCAACTATTATTCCGGACAAGACGGCACTAACGAGTATTTCTTCTCTAAGAAAAATATAAAAGAGTAAAAGTGATATAAGGAAAATTATTATTTGAATAGCAGCATTAGTAGCCGTATGGAAAATTTTTCTTATTATCAATCTTGTTCCTAAAAATCTATATCTATATATTGAGTAGAATATTAAAAATGCATTAACACAGTTTAGAGCTATATCAACAGGATATTGTCCTACAGAAGGGATAAAGTTTAAAAGTGTTCCTATCTGCGAACAGGCCATACCAATAAGAATCAAAGATACCTTTTCTAAGGGCATTTTTTTATTTTTCATCTGTCTTATTATATTTATTACAGACAAGAAAACAAAGCCAACTCCCCAGAGAGCAAAGAGCACAGCCCCCCAGCCCATATTGTAATCTAAAGCGCCATCAATCATAGTAGCTGATGTTACAATATATCCTTCAAAATTGATTACTTCCAATAAAATTGCTCCTAAATACCCTACAATCAATATATTTTTATTACTTTCACATTCTGTATATGCTATGGAAAAATGATAAAAGAGAATAGGTATACCTATTATTCCTGCCACCATAACTCTATTCCAAAATAGAGAGCTGCTTCCCATATTAATCCTCATTAATAAAGAACCTAAGGACCACACTGACATGAATATTAGAAAAACACTATAAATTCTTCTTACCCTTGTTTTTTTCGAATACAAAAATACTAACAGTAAAAATACATAACACAATAATGCTCCTGCTGGTATTGCAATGTTAAGTAAAGGTAAGTTCATCTCATCACCTCAAACCAATGTACTATAATGTAATACTTCTAATTACCTCTTCTCCTGGGTTTATTCTGGAAAGCTTCATTTCCTGTTCCTTTAGCCTTCTAAAGCTACCTGGTTTAACTAAGGTAACCATAAGAAGATCTCTCATCAAAAGCTGCTCCATATCCTCATAATCATGATCAACCTTCTTCAAAGCATTTCTAAGACTCTCCTTAACTTCCTTCTCACTTTTATCTTGTTCCTTTAACTCGCAATAAACGTGAAGCATAGGTTCATTTTCAATATATTCCTTCGCCGCAACCCAATCCTCTAAAGCTATTCCTGTTATTACAAAAGATTTTGATAGAGTATCTGCAGTAATTCTTGTAAATCCCGCCAAATCAATAATATTTGCTATTCGATCCACATATCTTATTTGAGGTAGATAAATACCAAATTCTGCATTATCCTTTGCGGTACACTGAATTATATCTCCAACTCTATATCTAACGAAAACTCCACCTTTAAACTTTGTGGTAACAAGCTCATATTTTTTTCCCTCTTCTAGCTCATTTAATAAAACAGTGGTAGGAATATAGCTTTTGTCAGAGAGACTTCTTAAATATTCCTCTTCAGGTATGAACTCTAAAAAATTCACATCAGGGTAAAAAGTCAAACCTTTATCTCCCCAGGTCTCCGTTGCCACAAAGGTAAGCTCTGTTCCCCCATATACCTCTATAGGCTTCTTTCCCCAGTAATATTCTATCTGATCAACGAACTGCCTACTATCAGTCCCTGCGCAAAGTATTCCCTTTAAAGACCATATATCCTTAGGTAATATTGGTCTTTTATTTATTTTACTTTTAAGCACTGCTGAAATAAGCTTATACCACATCTTTAGGCTCTTTGGTCTGTAGCTTCCCATAAAGCTTTCTTTATTTTGCTTATCTTGTGTCTCATGAGAATTGTTATGATTAGCAAAGCTCTCACCTATTCTCACCAAAACACTAGAGAGACCAAAAAATAGATCTATTCCCTTTTCTATTCCCATCTGAAACCCCTTTACATTTCTTTCCTCAAAGGACATAGTTTGAGCCTCATCTAAAGGCGGAAGATAATTGAATTCTATTTCATTCCCTACTATGTAAGGTAGAAGTCCTGTTAGGTAGGGTAATGGAGCCATTCCATAAAGGAAGGTATCCTCATTTCTTAAATTTATATCTCCCTTTTTTTCACTAGTGCAAAGTAAAAGGCTTCCAATCATACACTTAGTATGTTCCTTTAGCATCTCTTCAGAATAAGGTGCAAGCTTAATAGGATTGCTGCCGCCTCTCCAAGTAGTCTGTATCCAATATTTAGTTTTACAAGGCAGCTTATCCTCTTCCTTGTTTAAAAGTATATCAGCATAATCCTCGTAAGTTGTTAAGGGTATTACTCTTCTAAACTCTTCAACAGTTTTAGGCTTTACTCCCTTTCCCATAATTTTTTCGCCTATATAGCTCTTTGATAAAAGATCAATTTGCTCCATAAGCAATCTTTCCTGTATTTCCATAACCTCATCAATTGATAGATCCAAAAAACCGCAGTATTTCGTCCATATCTTTTTATATTCTTCCTTTTTAAGCATTTCTGTTAAATTCATAAATACCCCCAAAACTTATTTTATTGTTTTAAAACACCTCTTCCAACTTTCTACATTTGGAATAAGCATAGGTGTGCTTTTCTTATACTCTTCATAATCCTTAAATATCTTAATAAAAAAATACTTCTCCTGCAGTACAACATAAATTACATCTAAGCTTGTCCATATTAACCCTGCCATGAGGAGAGGTACAGATTCCGTATATAAAGCATAAAATAAATACATGAAGAAAAACCACAGCACTCCTGGATGCCTGCATAAGGCATAAGTTCCAGTATCTACAAGCCCATCATTGTACTTTTTACCTCCATAGGTTTTACTAAAAGGAAGCTCTAAGAATAATGAATAAATTAATAAAAATAAAAAAATCAATGATAAGAGCAAAAAAAAATTTCTTAATGAATTCCCAATGTAATAATTTTTATTAAAATTCGGTATATTTATGGTGCTGTAAATAATTAAAACTAAACCCGAAAAGGCACAGGCTATTTTATATAATACCTTCCCTTTCATATTGAAGTAGTCAAAGAGATAAAAAAGAATAAAAGAAAAGCCTCCTGTCAAAATAAATTCCATATAACTCCTTTCCTTCTCTTAAAGAATAATTTTAATTTTTATTACATTAATACATATAAATTATATGACTTTTTTAAGCAGAAATAAAGACTCATTTAAACTATGACAAAACCTTTTTCTATGACTTTACAGTAATGTCAATATAATTGACTAATTTTTCAAATCACTAATATACTAAAATATACAATTATTAATTTCTATGATATAATCAATCTAATGTTACAAAATTATATATAAATGTTTAATAGTGAGTGTGATGTTATGAAAAAATATAAGACTCTTACTATTTCTATACTCTTTATTTTTATTATAGCTATTCTTCAAGGATGCAGTACTACTACTGATTCCATCAGTTCCACAGCACGAACCATAGTTAAGGAACAGCTTATTGTTGGAATGAGTCTTAGCTTTCCGCCTTTTGAGACCACTGATGAAAAGGGTACTCCCTCTGGACTCAGTGTGGACTTGGCTAAGGACCTTGGTGATTATTTAAATCTAGAAGTAAAAATAGAGAACCTTCCTTACGACAGTCTGATATCAGCTGTTAAGGATAAAAAGGTAGATGTTGTGATTTCCTCACTTCCCATAACCTCTGAAAGAGAAGCTATAGTGGATTTTTCTAATCCATATGCAAATATTAAGTTTTCACTTCTTTTAAGCCAAACCTCTGATATTGAAAATCTTAAGGATATAGCTCTTAAAGGAAGACCGTTGGCAGTTAAAGATGGTTCTTTAGGTCATATTTATGCCAAAGAAAAGCTTTCAGGTACTAAGCTTGCTGTTTTTTCCTCTGACAAGGAAGCTGTAGAAGCTGTAATTTCCGGTAAGGTTGGTGGATATTTGCAGGATGAGATTTCCATATATAAGAATTGGAATCTCTACCCCTTGGCCACAAAAATAAACTTTAATGTAGGGGATTTTGCCCAAAGCTGGGGTATAGCCATAAGTAAGGATAATTCTCAGCTTAAGGATGAAATAAATCTGTTTCTTGAAGAATATAATAAGAAGGGTGGCTTTTCGAGTCTTACAGAGAAATATCTTTCTAAAGCGCAGGATAACTATAAAGAATGGGGAATTCCATTTATTTTTGATTAATAGTAAGTCTTTATAAAATGGAGCCTATGCTCCAAAAAGCAGAATTTTAGTACCTATAGATTGGACATAATCTACAAGTCCTTTCTATAGGTATCTTTATTTACATTAAAATGGTGGAGAATTAATTTTTAATGGAGAAGAATTTAATTATTCATTGCAAGGCTGTATAAAAGCTTTATTCCTGTTTCCATTACAGATTCATCAAAGTCAAAGCTTCCATGATGTAATGGTTTATTAAATATTTTATCTCCAGTTCCTAAAAACAGCATTGCTCCCGGAGTATTTTGAAGATAGAAGGAAAAGTCTTCTGCCGCCATATTAGGAGTTAATGATTCAAGGATACTATTCTCTCCAAATTCCTTGCTTATTACTCTTCTAGCTACTGCAATGGCAGATTTGGCATTTATAGTGGCAGGGTACTGTTTTACAAAATCCAAGACTGCAGTACATCCTCCTGCTTTTGCAACACCTTCTACCACCGCTTCCATCCTTCCCCTTATCTCCTCCTCAAGCTCAGAACTTACAGTTCTCACCGTTCCTGTTAATGTTGCCTCTCCAGGTATGATGTTATATTCTGTACCAGAATTAAACTTTCCTATGGTAAGTACTGCTGCATCCGTTGGATTAATTCCTCTTGATACTATGTTTTGAAGGGAGCCTACAATTTCTGCCGCAGTAACCAAGGCATCCTTCCCTAGATGTGGCATGGCACCATGAGCGGAAGAGCCCTTAACCTCTACCTTAAATCTTGCATTTGAAGCCATAAGCACACCTTCCTTAACTCCAATGCTTCCCTTAGGAACTGAGGGCCAAAGGTGAAGGGCATAGATTGAATCCACCTTAGGATTATCTAATACCCCTTCCTTAACCAAAACCTCAGCTCCACCATATATTTCCTCAGCACTTTGGAATATCAGCTTTACATTGCCTTCCAGCTTATTCCTATCCTTCATTATAGCCTCAGCAGCACCAAGAAGCATTGCTATATGTCCATCATGGCCACAGGCGTGCATAACTCCCTGTCTTTCAGACCTATATTCATTATTGCTTATCTCCTGAACTGGTAGAGCATCAATATCTGCTCTTAATGCTATAGTAGCTCCTGGTTTAGCTCCTCTTATCAAAGCCACCAGAGAGGTTCCTGAATATCCCTCCTGCACCTCTATGCCTAAGGCCTCTAGTTCTTTTCTAATAAAAGCAGAGGTCTCGAACTCTTCTCTTGAAAGTTCTGGCCATTTATGAAGCTTTCTTCTTACCCTAATTGCTTTTTCTAATATTTCCCCCATTACTTTCCTCCTTAATATAACCTGGAGCTAACAAATGATTTCATTGAAGCTTAGGCTTTAAAATTCCTTCCTAGAACCTTTTCTTTTATCACAGAAATAACACCTAGATCAAGATTGCTCTTAGCTCTAAACCGTGCATGCTTCTTCACATCCTCCGGAGCATTTTCCATTGCATAGCTGTGGTAAGACTCCTGAAAAAGCTCAAGATCATTATAATAATCTCCAAAACTCATCGTCTCTTCCTTTGTTATGTTAAGCTCCTTTTGAATTATCCTAAGAGCTATACCTTTACTAGCGTACTTGCTAAAGATATCCATCCATACTTCCCCTGATATCTTTACCTGTAGATTATTACCAAACTTGGGATAAAAGATTTTGAAGGAATTATCCTCAACACCCTTTAAATCCAACACAGCTACCTTAATAATTTCATCCTCTACAGAATTTAAATCATCTACAAATTTTATAGAATGATAATAATATTTAACTGTTTCTAAAATTTCACCATATACAGGCTTTAGATAAGCACAATCTTTTCCACATAATATTATATTTATACCATGAATCTTTTCTCCTACCTGGATAATTTTCTTAACCTCATCCTTATCTATGGTAGCAGAGTATAGCTCTCTATCCTGAAATCTAACTAGAGCTCCATTTTCGGCAATATATGCTATGTCATCCTTTAGGTTAGAAAAATTATTCACTAGAGTTTCACATTGCCTGCCACTGGCTACAGCAAATTTGATATCTCTATCTTTAAGCTGAGTGTATACATCATAGAATTCCTTTGGTACATATCCAGTTCCATCTAGCAAAGTACCATCCATGTCGCTAACCACAAGCTTTATCATTTGAGTCATTCCTTTCTTCAATACTTAAGCTGCTTTTCACAAGTGAAAATAAGTATTTTAATATTTATAAGCTTATTATTCTCTATCTTATTTCATTTAAAGAAGCTTTGTTCCACTTCCGTCCTGAGATATTAGCTTCTTTTTCATAAGTCCGCCTAAGGCATTTTTAAAATAGTTCTTACTAACGTTAAAGGTTGAATATATATCCTCTGGAGAACTTTTATCATTATATACCATAAAACCATTATGCTCCTTGAGATAGCTCATGATTTTTTCCTCTAACTCAGGAAGTTCTTCCTTAGCGGTTCTTCTTGGTGTAAGTCCGAGCTTTCCATCTTCAAAAATCTTATTAACCCTAAGCTCCAAAGTATCTCCATATTCGATTTTGTTGAAATATTCATTAAAGAGGATAACTCCCTTATATAAATTATCCACCGCCACCATAAGACTCTTATTGCTCTGAAAACCATAAACACTTCCCTTAACCTTATCTCCAACTGTGTAACTATGGTCTGTAGTTAGATGCTTATCCACATATGCGGAGGCAGCAAGCCTTCCAGTTTTATCTATATAAACATAAAATAAATACTTCTTATCTTTTTTAAAGGGATATATCTTTTCCTTCATGGGAACTAATATATCTCTATCCAACCCAATATCAACAAAAGCTCCTATGGTTGTGAGAGAAACCACCTTAAGATAGCTAAGATGTCCTGCCCTAGCCAAGGGCTTTTTTAAGGTTGCTATTAATCTCTCATGAGAATCCTTATACACAAAGGCACTGATTTTATCGTTCACCTCTAATTCCTTATCTTCAGTATTAAGCTCCGGAAGAAATACCTGCTCACCAGAAGCATTACCCTCTTCTCTTAAGTAATAGCCCTTCCCAGCTTCCTTAATCACTCTTAAAGTATTGTAATTTCCTATGTTAATCAAACCCATTACCTCGCTTATCAAAATATATTTTATTTATTATGGCATATGAAAGAAACTTCTCTTCCACAAGATATTTAGAGAATATCAAAAAAACTTGTACTATAAAAGATTTATTCATTTACAAAAGAAGATTTAACAGTTTTTCTATATTTTTTTCCAACATGCCTTATATTATTATATCCTATATTTAGAAAAATTAAATAAAACCATTGACATTTATTTTACTGTTGATATACTATACTTAAAATATTTTAATTAAATTATTTTAAGTATTTTTTATATGTGAGGTGACCCCTTTGTTGGAGGAAGAATTTGAGAGACTTTATCTAAAGTTCAGAACCATATATTTTAGGAAGCTCTTTGATGAAATTAAAGAAAAGACAAGTGATTTAACTGCCTCCGAAGCTCTAAGTGTGGAGGTTATATACCTTCTTAACCACCCCACGGTAAGAGAATTTGCAGATTTTTTAAATATCTCCCAACCTAATGCCACCTATAAGGTGAATAGTCTTTTAAAAAATGGATATATCAAAAAGTCTGTTTCTTTAGAGGATAAAAGAGAATACCACTTAGAAGTTACTGATAAATTTCTAGGCTACTACGGATTAAATGATTCTTATATCGGTGAGGTTATGAAAAAAATCAGAGAAAAATTCTCAAAGGATGAGGTTCATTTATTAGAATCAATGATTGCTAGAATAGTTGATGACATAATGGACTAATATAATAATTAATAAGAATAGGAGATTTTCCATGGCAATTAAAATTATTACTGATTCAACTTCAGACATACAAAGGAGTGAAGCTAAAAAGCTTGGTGCAGAAATAGTTCCTTTAAATGTAATCTTTGAAGGAAGCTCCTTCAAAGAGGGAATTGATATAACAAACGATAGCTTTTACAGTAAGCTAAAAGAGGCTAAGGAGCTTCCCACAACCTCCCAGCCCTCTCCTCAAGATTTCTTAGAATACTTTTTAGAGGCAAAGAGGTCTGGTGATACTGTAATTGCTATTCTTCTCTCCAGCAAAATTAGCGGCACTGTTCAAAGTGCCAATATTGCTAAGGAAATAGCGGATTACTCCTCCATATATATTATCGATAGCCTAAGCTCCATAATGGGTCTACGATTATTAGTAGAATATGCCCTAGAGCTTAGAGATGAAGGAAAAACTCCAGAGGAAATAGTAGAAATAATTGAAGAAGCTAAAAATAGAGTGGCAATTTACGCTGTGGTGGATACCTTAGAATACTTCTTAAAGGGTGGAAGGCTTTCAAAGGGAAATGCTATGGTAGGTACCCTCCTGAACCTTAAACCAATAGTAGGTTTAAAGGAAGGCTCCTTACAAATGGTAGGAAAGGCTAGAGGGCTAAATAATGCTATAAATAGTCTCTTTAAAGAAATAGAAAAAGAAGGAGACTTTGACTTATCTCGTCCTGTATATTTTGGATATACAGAAACAGAGGATAAATGTCTTTTATTAATGGAAAAGGCAAAGGAACGATTCAATCTTAAAAATACCCCTATGTATCCCGTTGGCTGTGTTATTGGTACCCATGCAGGACCTGGTGCATCTGCTATAGCCTTTTTAAGAAAAAAATAGACATTCCTTATAGTTATTAAAAAAGCAGACCTTATATAAACTTATAATAAGGTCTGCTTTTAATTTTACTCCTAAACAAGGAATATGCGTCTAAAAATATTATTATATTGCTGCCTGTATAAGGAGCATTACTGCAGCAAAAACTGCTATTATTCCCATAAGAGGCATGATAAATTTTAGCCATTTATTATAGCCGATGTGAACTAAGGCAAGAGTTGCAAGAATCAAGCCTGTTGGTGTTATAAATGCTATAAGTCCCTGTCCATATTGATAGGCACTTACAATTATATCCCTAGATAACCCAACTGTGTCTGCTAATGGTGCCATAATAGGCATTGATAAAACAGCAAGCCCTGATGAGGATGGAATAAAGAAGCCCAAGCCTATATAAATCAGTAGTATTACAATTATGAACAGCCCTGAATTCATACCCTCTACTGCCTTAGAGGAGAAAAAGAGTATTGTATCAGATATCATTCCCTGATCCATTATAAGATTGATAGCTCTAGCTACACCAACAATTATTGCAACGGATACCAGTTCCGAAGCTCCGTTCATAAAGCTATCCACAAACTTTGCCTCTCCCATTCCAGAAAGGAAGCCAAAGAGTATACCTACAAATAGGAATAGAGCGGTCATTTCTGTAAACCACCAATCCTGTGTGGAAACTCCCCAGGTCATTACTACAAAGGACAATCCAAAAATAATGAGCATTAACTTCCTTCTAAAGGTGAAATCTACCTGCTTATTGCTATCATAATCCTTAAGGAATCTATCATGAATTTCATCCTTTTCTGCATAGGTTAAGGATTTGCTAGGATCCTTCTTTATCTTATTGCCGTATTTTATTATGTAAACTATGGTTATTATAGTAGCAACCACAAGTCCTATAACCCTCATCCATATACCTTCTGTAAAAGTTATACCTGCCGCATTAGATGCTATAACAGATGAGAAGGGGTTAACAGTAGAAAACATTGTACCTATAGAGGAACCCATATAAAGAGCCGCTATACAAACTATAGCATCATAGCCTGCTGCAAGGAATACCGGTATAAGTATAGGATATAAGGCTATGGTTTCCTCTGCTAAGCCAAAGGTAGTGCCCCCGATGGTTATTAATATAGTTACTACAACTATAAGTATAAATTCTCTTCCCTTAGTAGCCTTTGATAAAGCTGCTATACCTGCATCAAAGGTGCCAGTAGTGTTCAAAACTCCAATAACCCCTCCGATGATTAAAAGAAACATTATAATATCTACAGATTCATAAACACCATTTATTGGTGCCTGTAATATATCAATGAAACCTTGAGGACTTTTTTCCACCTCTTCATAGGTTCCAGGAATTGCTACGGGCTTATAAATGCTTCCATCCTCAAATTTTGAAACATCAACCTTAACTCCTAAAGCATCAAGAGTTTCTTGAGTTCCTGGAAGTTCTTCAATAGTACCATCTGGCTTATTTACCATAAAGACCTGCTCATCTAAGTTGTATTCAAGCTTTGAGTAAAGACCTGCAGGAACAATATAAGTTAATAGTGCTGCCAATATCAGTACAATATATAGCACTGTAAAGGCTGTGGGAAAGCTAAACTTTTTTTTACTCATCATTAGTCCTCCTTGTCATTGTATACTCTCTAAATACAATAATACATATTTACTGAAAGTATACACTTAAAACGACATTATTTTATTTTTGTATTCCAATTTTAACAAAACTTATACAATTTATCAATTTATTTCTAAAGGTTTATTTTTTCTTCACAGATATTCATTCTAAGTTAAAAGTTTATCCATTGACTGAAAAGGCCCTATAATCTATGCTTAATACATGGAAGGCAATTGCCATAAATAACATTTCATTTAATAAATACTAATTTATACTAAGGAGGTAAGATTTATGGGTATAATTGCATGGATAATATTAGGAGCCTTTGCAGGCTGGATAGCCAGTATGATTACTGGTAATAATGCAAGAATGGGAGCCTTTGCTAACATTATTGTAGGTATAATAGGTGCCTTTATTGGAGGTTTTGTATTTAGCTTCTTTGGCGGTGATGGAGTTAACGGCTTTAACCTATACAGTGCTTTGGTAGCAATTGTAGGTGCAGTAGTTCTTCTTCTCATAATAAATGCCTTTAGAAAATAAAAATGATATAAAAAAAGCCTGAGAGTAAATGCTCTCAGGCTTTTCTACTTATATTATATACTTTTAAAAACACTGCAAATATTACTTAATATCATCAAAAATACTTGCTACTCTGTTTATATCTATTTATTATTGTTGCTGGGAGTACCTGCTACTCGTATTTCAGTACTATCCTTAAAACTTCCATCTTCCGTAACTGCTGTGATAATAGCCTTACCCTTTTGATGTGCTGTAACAATGCCTTCACTATCTACAGATGCTATTTCAGGATTATCTGAAGAGTATATAATCTTTTTATTTGTAGCATTTTCTGGATATACAAAGGCTTTTACATTGTAGCTTTCACTAATTTTTAAATGTGTCTTTCTCTCAATTATCTTAACCTCTTCTACAGGCACTACAACAGTTACTTTAATCTTATTAGATAAAAGCTCCTGTTTTCCATAGGTTACCTTAAGCTGTATATCTACACTTCCAGGGTTTTTTGCTTCCAATATATCCTCATTAATTGCTACAACATTGTCATCAGAAATTATATATTCATAGCTTAAAGCATCCATAGGAAGCTCCACACCATTGCTTAATAATGCCTTTGGATTTAGGGATAGCTTGCTTCCTAAAGCCAGTGTCTCCTTCTCTAGAGAAATACTTACAGAATCCATTAATATAGGAAGCTTTTTAAGCTTAGTTCCAGAGCCATAATAAATACTTCCTTCATTATCTAAGACAAAAAGATTAACACTTTCATCTATGAGGCTCTTATATTCCATAGTTTCAGTATCTAAAGCAATAAGCTTCTTATTGACATTTGTATACATAAGGCCATCTTGTCCCCATCTTAAATAGAAAGGTCTAAAGCCATTATTATGGGTGGCACCAGGATATAGACTAATATATTTAACAACTTCCAAGGTATCAGGATTTAATGCAAATACTGTACCATCTGTACCTGTTGATCCCCAAAGAAGACCATCTGCTCCAAAGGATAAATCACTTATAAATTTTACTGCTGAACTTAATCCAGGTATATTTAAGGAGGTTTCCTTAAGAACCTTACCTGTTGCTTCATCCACCATTATTATCTTTGCCTCAGAAGCTGTTGGAGTGCTTCCCAAGCCACCTTCTATAGACGAGCCGGCATAGAGTATACCATCCTTATAAGCTATACCAGTTATACTCTGATTTTCAATTATATTTCTGTATACCCTAACTTCCTTCAAAGCACCCTCTTCATCCTCTTCATAGATTGAAAGTGCTCCTCCAAGCTTACCATAGGTTGGGAAGGTTCCAATAAACAACTTATTCCCGCTATTTTTTATAACAAAAGGCCTGTCTTGATCTTCCTCCATATCATAGGCTAAGCCTGGATTTCCTGTGCTGTCTTCTCTATAATTAAAAGGAAGTGAAGGATCATATTTGTAAATTACTGCGCCTCCATAGGTCCCAAAATATGCCTTTCCATTCATAAATCCTATGCCTTCAGGCTGATGGAAGGTAGGTATATTATGAAGATAGCTCTCAGTTAAAGTATCATAGATACTTGCCCCTCTCTGATAACCTCCAATGTAAAGCTGTCCTTCAGGGCTTATTTCTAAGGACTGCAATAAAACTCCTTGAGCTTCTACATTAGGATAAATCATGTTAAACCAGTTATCCTCAGGATCATAGAAAAAGCTGTCAGTATAAGCTCCCATGCCTACTAGCACAGTCTTTCCTGCTTTTGGTCCCTCCTGAAGGGTTATCCATGTATTATTTTTAAGTCCTGTTGATGGAAGCGGTGGTATTCCTTCAATCAAGGTACTTTCATTTGTAGTAACATTATAGGAATATAGTTCTGTTTTATTTGCTTTATAATAAACCAGATTAGAATCATATGGAGAAGGAGTAGAAACCATCTTACCATCAGATTTTATCGTATTGATATGCTGGAAGGTAGTCTTATCAAAAACATAGAAGGTAGTACCTGTTCCGGCAATTATCTTATCTTGAACTACCATAACATCAGAGAACATTGTAGGTGGTGCTTCTACTGTAAAATCTTTCTTTTCTCCAGTTAGAAGGTTATATTGTACTACTGCTCCTTTTACTCCTCCTACACCAGCATAAAGATAATCACCATCTATACCAAGACCTCTTACATATTCAGCTCCATCCTTCATTTCTCCAAGATCTCTAAAGGTCTTGCTCTCTATATCAAATTCACAAACTTTACCATTAGACCCTTTATTGTAAGTTGCCATATAGACCTTTCCTGCTTCACTGGTTTTTATATCCCAAATGAATTTATGATCAGGTATTGGTCCATATTCTGTAACCTTCTTTTCCTTAGGATTATAGGAATATAGCTTTCCATCAGTAGTTCCAGAGAAATACACATTTCCATCAGGACCTACGGCCATAGCCCAAACTACATCAACCCCTGGAAGAGATTTGGAAAAGTTCTTTTCTCCTGTTTCTGCATTTACTGCATAGAAGGTAGCAGGAGCACCATTTATTGCAAAATACTGCTCATTTTTTCCTTCAGCATCTAAACCATAGGCAGCTCCTTGAGTTAAGGGTATCTGTACTGCTTCTCCTAAGTCTACTGATGCTCCATACTTTACCTTAATATCTCCTTCTGCAGGGATAAACTTTTCTAGGTTAACCTCGTCTATATAGGCAGTACTTACGCCCCCTGCTCCCATATAGAACCATATCTGTGCCCATACAGCATCCTCTGGAGCTGCTGCTTCTATCACTGCATCTGTCCAGGTATTTAGAGTATTTGATAGAACTGTAGGTGAAGACACTTCCTTTTTGCTGCTATTATAAAATTTCAAATACATTCTTACACTAGCTTTTGCTACATATGTTTTGGCAGAGGCTATATAAACCTTACCACCCTCCACGGCAATATACTCACTGGTTGCACCAATGGAAGCACTGGTGCTTTCATCGGTGATCTTTAGACTTTTGCTGCCAGCAAAGCTTTGCTCTAAAGAGGGCTCTACAGATGTTCCTGAAGCCGGATTTACCGGTAGTCTATTCCATCCTGGGATATTATTTTCAACAAGTTCTTCTTCAAAGCCTCCATTTGTGATCTGGATTTTCCCTGCATCAGCCTCCGCAGCTGTAGCCTGTAGATCATCCCCCTTAAAAATAGGGAATACAAGCCAGGATAATATAAGCATCAAAGTCAATAGCAGATTACCAATTTTCATTACTTTCTTCATAAAGTACCCTCCTTTATAATACGCTTTCAAAGCTCTATTTCTATTCTTTTGTCATATAAGATGAATATTCCTTTTTTATCTCTAGGGGAAGCTCTTCGCCCTTGGAAAGCTTCTCTAAACTTCTTATGAGCTCTTCTGTTACCTTTGCCCTTCTGTCTACTGTGGGACCTGCCATATGAGGTATGGTTATAACATTTTTCAAGGTCCTTAGCTTGCTGTCACTTGCTAGGGGCTCCTGCTCATATACATCCAATACCGCCTTAAAGGTATCTTTTTCTAAGGCTCTTATTAAAGCTTCTTCATCTACAATTCCACCACGAGCGGTATTGATTAGTAGCCCTCCTGGTTGAATTAAGCTTAATAAGTCATCATTAATCATATGATGAGTATCCTTCCTATAAGGGGAATGGAGGGATATTATCTTGCATTCTCTAAATATTTCCTGAAGCTCTGCTTTCTCTACACCTAAAGCCTCCAACTTCTCCTTTGAAGCGGAATTTGAAAAGACCTTAACCTTACATCTGAAAGGCTTTAAAAGTTCCAGAAGATGACGAGATACGGCACCAAAGCCAACAATTCCTATGCTTTGGTCAAGTAGGCCTTCGTTTTTAAAATTTCCATCTCTCCATCGTCCTTCTTTTACTTCATTATTATAATAAATAAGATCTCTTAAAGAGCATAATATATAGGCTATAACACCTTCTGCCACAGATTCGGCATATAATTTGTTTCCGCTTAAAACTCTTACTCCCTTATCATAAAGCTCCTTTGAAGCTACATTAGCCACAGAGCCTCCAGTATGAAGCAGTACTTTAAGCTTCTCTGCCTTTTCTATAGCAAAAGCAGTGAGTTCTGGTGATCCCCAGCCAGTAATACAAATGTCTTTATCTATTAAGGCCTCCCTAAGCTCATTTTCCGCAAACTGTCTTCCAAGATTATTGAAAGAAACCTCTCCAATAGACTCGAGCTCCTTTATAACTCTCTCAGGGAAAAAGGTATCCCTAGTTACTCCTGAAGGCATGGTTACTAATATTTTCATAATACTGTCCTCCTACGATAGCCATTTCTATATATTTATAGAAAAAGTCAGCCAATACCCGGCTGACTTTTCCTTCATGTCAATAATTATTTTTTGCTCTTATACCAAGTAGACATTTCTTCCTTAGCCTCTGTACCGCCTTCTGACTTCCACTGTTCTATAAACTTATTATAGTTAGCTAAGTCTTCTGTACCAGCAATAGCCTTTAGAATATAATCCTTCTCTAGGGTTAATAGCTTTTGATTATACTTTGCATTAACTGGTAGTGGAGGTGCTGATGCCTGTAGGTCTACCTTTCCATATTCAAGCATTGCTTGAAGCTTTTCAAAGGTCTCACCTATAATTTTATCTTTTCTTGTTCTAACTAACCAAAGATCTTCATAAGCCTTTTGATCTGTACTTGTTATAAACCAGTCAGCATTACCTCTTTCATCATTGAAAGTAGGAAGGATTGGTACTATTTTACCATTAGCATCTTTCTCCCAATGAGTTCCTTCTACACCAATTGCAAGCTTTTCAAAGGTATCTGGCTGAACCTTAAGATCTAAATATTTCATAGCATGTTCTTTGTTCTTTGATGCCTTAGGTATAGCTATATACCAGGAAACTCCTGTTGCCTGTGTCCAGGAACCCTTTTGTCCATCTTTACCTTCTAAACCAAGAATTATATCTAATCCAACACCTGGGAAATTCTTTTCAAGTGCATTAGTAACTACTGCTCCTAAGCCCCATCCATAAGTCATCATTGCAGCTTTTCCGCCAGTGAACTTTTCTTGGGCCTTTGCAGAGTTATTTATAGGCCACTCAGAATCTATTAAGCCTTCTTTGTATAGCTTATTCATAAACTTAAGGTATTCAACCATACCTGGATCTTCAATTCTGTTTATAACCTGGCCATTGTTGTCCTCCCACTGAGTTACCACACCAAAGGCACCGGCAATTTCATACACTAAATGCTCAAAGCCTGTTAAAGGAATCATATCAGTTTTCTCTTTAATTGCCTTAAGGAAATTATAAAATTCATCTATAGTTTTTGGCATTGGCAATCCTACTTTTGCAAGAACATCCTTTCTTACAGCAAAACCACCGTTAGCAAAAGGTCTTGGTGCCTTTTCAGGAATACCATAAGTAACGCCATCAACCTTTGCTGTTTCAAAGCTCTCTTTGGAGTTAACCTTTAGCAAAGTTTGTCCATAATTCTTTAAAAGATCATCTAAAGGTTCTAATGCCCCTTCATTTGCCAATCTGTTGTACTGAGATGCTGAAAGCTTAACTATATCAATTTCCTCTTTATTAGCCATAAGAAGATTAAGCTTATCATCATAGCCTTCTAATGGGAGAATTTCATAGTTTACCTTATAGCCAGTCTCCTCTTCAAGGAATTTTGCTACAGGGTCAGCATTAGGATCAAAATTTCTCTGGAAGCCTAATTGTCTTAAAGTTGGCTTTTCACCAGATAAATCCTTTGGTTCATTATTTGCTGGCTTTGAGCATCCAGCAAGGATACCCATTGATACTACAGCAGTTAGCATTAACGACAAAGCTTTTTTCATTTAATACCCTCCTAAAAATTTGATATTTTTTATTTATACTCCTCGTCATCCTTATATGGTATTGGAGGAAATATAATCGTTACCTTCGTGCCTTTCCCTAATTGACTTTCGTAGAAAAGCCCATACTCTTCTCCAAAGTATAGCTTGATTCTTTCATTAACATTTTTTATCCCATAGCCTTTTCCTCTGCCCTTAGTCAGAATACTTTTTAGCTTCTCTTCTTCTATGCCTCTGCCATTATCCTCTAGGGTCAGTATTATTAGATCCTCTACCTTTTTCCCCTTAATTTTGATAAAACCAGCTTTACCTTCAGATTCCATAATTCCGTGGATTATTGCATTCTCAACAATGGGTTGGAGTATAAGCTTAACAGTAGAATAGTCCATTATCTCCTCTTCAACCTCAATAATCCCTTCCACCTCTTTAGAGAACCTTTTCATTTGCATGTCTAGATAGAGTCTAACATGGGAAATCTCATCTCTTATAGTTACTATATCCTTGCCCTCGCTTAAGCTTAACCTGAAAAATTTGGCAAGATTATTCACCATATAAACAACATCCTCAGCTCCATACTTCATAGCCGTCCAACATATCATGTCTAAAATATTATAGAGAAAGTGTGGGTTTATCTGAGCCTGCAGTGCTCTTAGCTCTGCACTTTTTTTGTTAATTTCCGCCTGGTACTTTTCTTCAATCAGCTGACGAATATTTTCTACCATGCGTTTAAAGTTTCGCTGAAGTATACCTATTTCATCAGTGCTATTAACGGTAATATCCACATCCCAACTATCTCCGTCAATTTTCTTCATGGTAGTAATAAGCTCTCTTATCCTCTTGGTTATACTGCCTGAAACCACATAAGCAATAAATACTGCAACAATTGATGTGAGGATTATTATTACTAAAATATCCCTTAAAATCTTGTTATTACCTTGAAGTATTTCCTTTACAGGAATAATTGCCACCAGCCTCCAGTTTGTACTCTCTAACTGCTTGTAGTAAACTATGGAGTTTTCACCCTGCACTGAATATTTACTATAGCCTTCACCTCTTGCTATTACATTGGAGTAGTAATCCTCACGGGAAACATTTTTGCCTAAAGGTTCCTTACCGTCCGAGGAAATGATAACCCCCTCATCATCCAGTAAAAACACCTTACCTGTAGTGGTCAAATCCACCTGTTTCACTATGTCATAGATATTTTCCTCTAATATCTCTATAACGATTACACCTAGAAGCTTTCCATAGCCATCATCTTCAGCTATAGTTCGAACTATGGAAATCACATCTCTGTCATTATTTTTTTCATCTAGTCCAGGCAGTCGATAGGTATAGGTGGATCTCCAAAATATAGTTCCCCTATTATCCACAGCCTCCTTATACCACTCCTCATTCTCAACATCCTTTGCATTAAGAATCTTATTGCCTGAATTCACATATATAGCATCATTATTTGAATAGAGCTTAATATTAAATATCTCTCTTCCATTTTGCATTGATAAGAGTATTTCCATTAGCCTATTGTAATCCTCTAGCTGCTCTGCTAAAGTATAACTTTCCCCAGTTTTAGAAAGTATCTCTTTAAGCTCGCTGTTAAGATATAGATAGCTAGAAACATCCTTAACATTATTAAGCTTATAGGATATAAAGCTATTTGCCTGCTCAAAAGCCTGTCTAGTTGAAGATATGGTTTTTTCCTCTAATAATTCAGAAGACTTTTTATAAGAAAAAAAACCTAGTGTTACGCTTGTTAAAAATATCAATAGTATATAAGATAGAAGCACCTTATTTCTAATCTTTAGATTCTCAAATTTTTCAAAAAGCAAATCTTTAATCTTCATTTAATGCATATCCCTGTATTCTGAAGGATTCAATCCTGTAATTTTCTTAAAAACCCTTGCATAATAATTTGCATCATTATATCCAACTTTCTCGGATATTTCGTAGAGCTTATATTTTCTATCCTTTAATAATACCTTTGATGCTTCAATTCTTACCTTTGTTATATAATCGTTTACCGTCTCACCAGTTTCTTTCTTATAAAGCTTACATAAATACTGTGGAGTTAGATAAACTGCAGAAGCTATGGAGCTTATTGAAATGCTCTCTTGATAATTCTCCTGAATATAGCTCTCTATATCCCTTATAATGGACTTGTCCTTATTTGGATCATAAATGATTACTCTGCTGTTAACCTTGTAACCCTTAGAATTTAAGGCTTCCTTTGCCTCACTATGAGATAGCTTCATTCCATCAATGCTTTTTTGTAAACTGCCTAAGGATGCAGTGATGGAATGTTTCTCCTCAATATTTAAGTGCTCCAGAACCTCATTACAATAGGATTGAACCTCTCTTAACATATCTCTGTGCTTTAAAGAAAACAAAACTACTACATCTTTATCAATGCTGCCTGAAATGAAATAGATATTACTTCTTACACCATAGCTGTTCACTACCTCAAGAATCTTTTCCTGCTCTATATCATATTGAGAGCGAAATATACCACAGAGGTAATCTCCTTTAAAAGGAAATTCTATATTTAAAAGCTCTAAAGCCTCCCGAAGCTTATTTATATCGCTGTAGCCGCCTTTTAATACTTCTGCTATAAGGCTATTTTTAAAATATAAGCGACTCTTTTCCATCTTCATAGCCTCTCGCTGCTCTTCTAACCTCTTCTGCCTTTCATTGATAATGCTTTGTGAAGTCTTGTTAATAAGCTCTTGAAATTCTATTAAATTAAAGGGTTTTTCAATATAATCTAAAGCCTTTAGTTTAATAGCTGATTTTAGATATTCTGTATCTGAATATCCGCTTAAAAAGATAATCCTACAGTTTGGAAATTCCTCACGAATTTTCTTTGCCAGCTCAATTCCATCCATCTTAGGCATTCTCACATCACATATAGCTATATCAGGCTGAACCTCTTTCACAAGATCAAGGCCTTCAAGGCCATCAGTAGCTTCGCCTACCACTACTATACCTGCCGACTTCCAATCTACATATTCTAACAGTCCTTGCCTTGTGAGGTGTTCATCATCTACAATTATCGCTTTGATCATAGGCTTCTCCCCTTTATAAATTGAATATAATTATATCTGCTACAAAAATTTCAGAAATTATTACACAATAGCAACCATTTTTCAACAATGTAACATATTTTTGATAAATGTAACATATTATTAATAAAAAAGATAGACATTATGACCTAAAAACATAATTGTTTTATATTTGTTAACCACTTATTAACCTTTTACTGATCCTATTAATACTCCCTTAACAAAATACTTCTGAAGGAAGGGATATACAATTATAATTGGAACTGTTGCTGTTACAATAGAAGCTGCCTGTATTGCTGCAGGAACGGTATTAACAGAACCTTCTATATCAGGGTTATAGCCTGCCTGCTTTAACACATCAGAGGTTGCTGCCAGAAGCTCCTTTAAATAAAGCTGCATAGGTTTTAGCTTTGGATCTGTTATATAAAGCATTGCTTGGAAGTAACTGTTCCAATAAGCTACTGCAAAGAAAAGCGTTATAGTTGCTATAACTGGCTTAGAAAGAGGTATTATGATCTTTGTAAGTATAGTCCAGTTTGAAGCACCATCAATTTTTGCTGATTCCTCAATACTCTCAGGTAGACTCTCAAAATAGTTCTTCATAATGAGCATATTGTAAACATTTACCATAGTCGGAAGTATCAATACCCAAAGATTATTAACTAAATTCAGGTTTTGCATAACAAGATAAGTTGGTACAATACCTCCATTAAAGAGCATTGTAAATACAAAGATAAGTAAAAATCCTTTTCTTCCTCTAAGCCTTGTCTTAGAAAGAGGATATGCTGTTATTATTGTCATAATTATCCCCGTTAAGGTTCCTAAGGCCGTCACAATAATACTTATCTTTAAGGAATTCATGAACATTTCATTACCTAAAACAAATTTATAGGTATCAATCTGAAAATCTATAGGTATAATCCCTACTTTACCAGATATTACTGCTGCCTCACCACTAAAGGATTTTGCTACAAGGTTTAAAAAAGGAAGAAGTGTAGCTAGTCCAAAGATTATAAAGAAGGTATAATTTAGTACTTCAAAAATCTTTTCTCCTGTTGATAGTTTTATCTTAGTAGGTCTGGCTGCTGTGTTCTTATTAAGCATGTTTAATCCCATATATATACCTCCTTACCATATACTCTTCTCTGTAAACTTCTTAGAGAGATAGTTTCCTGTAACCACTAGAATGAATGCTACTACCGAGTTAAATAGACCCACAGCAGTAGAGAAGCTGTAATCCATTGTACCAAGACCAATTCTTACCACATAGGTTCCTATTACATCTGCAACGTTATAAACAACAGGATTATACATTACCATAATCTGTTCTGTACCAGCCTCTAGGATACTTCCTAGCCTAAGTATAAACATTAGCACTATTGTAGGAGCAATCCCTGGTAATGTGATACTTTTAATTTGCTGGAACTTGCTGGCTCCGTCAATTCTTGCTGCTTCATACTGATCCTGATCAATCCCAGTAATTGCTGCAAGATATACTATAGTGCCCCAGCCAACTTCCTTCCACCCTTCTGTGAATACTAGAAGGGGACGGAAAACACTAGAGTCCATAAAGAAAGGAATTGGTTTTCCTCCTAAAGATACAATAATACTGTTTATTATTCCATCGTTAGCAGAAAGAAGATTTACAAAGAGACCGTATACAATAACCCAAGAAATGAAGTGAGGAAGATATATCACTGTCTGAATAGTTTTCTTAAAGAGCATGTTCTTTATCTCATTTAATAAAAGCGCCATCAATATAGGTAAGGGGAAAAGGAAAATCACCTTTGATATACTGATTATAAGAGTGTTTTTAAACACATTTAAAAACTCTGGTGATGAAAAGAGTTTGACAAAGTTAGCCATTCCTACCCATTCGCTGCCCATAATGCCTTTAAATATATTAAAGTCCTGAAAGGCTATTACTAAACCATACATAGGGGTATATTTAAAAAGCAGAAGTGTTAACAAACCAGGTATCAGCAATAAATAAAGATCCCAGTCCTTTTTAATATCCACCCATGCGCTACTTTTTTTTGCCTTAGGCATTTCTGATACTTTTATTTTTTTCGACGATAGCTGCATTCCTTTCATCCTTTCCAAATTCTTTATCTTTATTGTAAAGAATATGTGTAAACCTTTAAATATGGCAGAATTATTATAATAGGTAAAATATTAACCTATTGCAATAAGCAATAGGTTAATACTAGTAATTTCAACTATTTAATTCCTCTAAGGAAAGAGTTAACCTCATTAAAAGCTTCTCTTATCCTTATTAGCTCACTTTCCTTATTACGGGCTCTCCAAGCCTTAGCATAATCCTCCATCCAATAGTCAATTCTATCAGCAAGATCCTTAGGCTCTACAACAAGCTCTATATCATCAAAGCCTAAGCTGTATTTCTTTATTGGTAGGAACAGTGCAGCCATTATTGAAACTCCTTGAGCATCCAGAATAAATTCCTCCATGTCTAAGCGCCTCTCAAGAGCTACGTCCTTAGCCTTTCTAAGAAGTTTCTTTTCTATATCTAAAGCCTTATAATATGCTGCTGCAGCTGCCTCATGATCAATATTTTTAATTCTTTCAATCCATGGGTTTATAAGCTCAGGGCTTTGAAGCTCCCTTTCTCTCCAGAAGGTTAGGAAAGACCAATGGAAAGGCTGCTGTCTGGAAAGTTCCCTAAGAAGAGCTACTAGTTCCTTCTTTTCATCCTTATATTCAATTAAAGAAATAGCCTCATCTGCTAAAGGAATATCCTTTTCTCCCTCTGGATTCCAGCTAAGAGCTGCTCCAAATATCATTCCTGGTGTGGAATTACCAAAGAGATTTACATGGCCATAATCGCCCCAGTCAGTATTTAAAATACCTATAGCTCCATATTTTTTACCATAGGAAACCATCTTAGTTATATTTATAAATGCATTATCCATCTCATTTATCATTCTGTTCCAACCTGTAACAGAAGGACATACATACTGAGGAAGACCGGATTCAGATATGATTCTTGTACCATCCTCTGTAGCTCCTGCATGGTAAGCCCAGTTTAAGCAAGCCACATCCTTTGGTATTTCTGAAAGATACTCAGGATGCTTTAATATGATGTCTCCCCAGAACATTATTTCCTTATCATACTTTTTAGCTGCCTTGATAACCTTATTTAAGAAGTCTACATAGAGCCTTCCACTGCCTACTTCTTCAAGATTTTTAAGATTCTTTCCCTTACCTAAATCAAAGGTTTCATCGCAACAGATATTAAATTTCTTAGAGCTGAATAATGGGACAAATTCTTCTAGAAGCTCTTCAACTAGCTTTATACTTCCTTCATTAGAAACATCTAGGGTGTGATGATTCATTCTATCCATCCATGAATATGGTCTATTAGGATCCACTTCAAGCTCACAAAGATGCGAATAGGAGCCTGATCTTAAAATTTCATAAAAATGTCCAAAGGTTGAGAGTGAAGGTACAAGCTCCACCTGTCTTTTTTGGCAATATTCATCTAGCTCTAAAATTTCCTCAGCAGTTAGAGGATCTTTTCCTGACCAAACCTCATTTAGCTTTTTAAAGGCAAAGGAATGCTCTACATAAAGCTCTAAATGATTTATTTTATAAAAGGATAATCTATCTACAAGCTCCTTTAGGGTATCTAATGTAGGAACCTTTCCTCTTGTTACATCATGATAAAAGCCTCTGTTTTTAAAATATGGCTCGTCCTCGATATAAAGCGCTGGTAATTCTACAGCCTTTTGCCTTATTATCTGTCTAAGAGTCTGTACTCCATAAAAAAGCCCAGCCTCATCTCCTCCGACAATTTCAATTCCTTCTTTTCCAATGGTGAGGGTATAGCTTTCTTTATTTCCTTTAATTTTTTTAAGAAGAATGTTGCCTAAGGGCTTTTCTGCAAAGACTCTGTTTATATTTGTATCAAAGCCTGTTACAGTTTTAATTTCATCCTTTAAAAGTCTTGCGGTCTCTAAATCCTTTAAATCACAGCTTGTATTTAGCGCTATTTCACAACCTCTATTTAATAAAAAACTTCCCTCTTTATAATCCAAGTGCTTTGGATTAGGTAATAAAAACATAAAACCACTCCTTATAAGTAAAATTTATTTACCTTTATTTATTTTTTCTAAAAGCTCAATTATCAAAATAATATTTCTCATAATATGGAAGGGATCCTTTACAGGAAGTGCTACGAGTTTTTCCTCTGGCGCACCCTTCCTATCCCTAATCTGTATCCATTCTCTAGGTTCCTCGTCGGCGCTTGGAAAAGTTCTGAAGGTATAGTGATGAAGTTTCTTAAAATTATGCCATTGCTCTTCCTTGTTCTCATAGCTATAAGCTAGTAGAGAAGCATAAAGTGCCTCAGAATGAACCCACCATAGCTTGCTATCCCAATCCTTTAGAACCTTCTCTGTCATAGCCTCCAATTCAATACCTTGAAGGCTTCCCTGTGGTCTTCCCCCTTTAGCGCTGCTAAAAAGGAGCAGACCGTCATATTCCTTATCCCAGCCAATATCTAGAGTTCTTTCAATTACTTCTACAGCCTTCCTAACTATATCCTCTCTCTTAGACCTCTTAGCTTGTAATATTACAAACCACATATCCTCTAGAGAATGCCCTGGGTTTACGTAATCAGTAAGAAGATTATTACTATCTTCACCTTTCCATAAGGATGATTCTAAAGGGAGGTTTTCTAAATAAGCCCTATCAGTCTTTATCATCTCTCTTATAAGACCATCCTCTTGGAGAAACTCCTCCATTATCTCCTCCATAGCCCTATTTCCTACATCATTAACCTCTTCATACAGCTCTTTATTGATTTTCTTAAGAGCACTGGCATATTCATAAGAAATGTTGAGAAGTATCATTGGAATACCATGGGACTTGTATCCCTTAGGAACGGGATAAGGTTCTGATTTAAAGCTATTCTCTTCAATTCTTTTTACTATAGAAGGATATAGCTTTTTTAAAAAGCTATAGCTTCTTGTATCACCTGTAATACCAAGATAAGCTGATAAGCCTAATACAACAAAACAATCAGCATAAATACTATAGGAGAAATCATCCTCAGCTCTCTGCTTTTTAGGCTCCCCTTCAGCACTTAATATAAAAGAACAGCTTCCATCCTCTAAAAGACAGTTATCCATTAAAAATTCTGCTCCCCTAGCTGCAAGAACAAAAAATTCCTTCTTTTCCTCTTCAGTAAAAATGGAGCTAGAATAAAGCTTGCAAAGTACCCAAAGCATCCTCCCTTGAGACCAGGTATATTTATCTGTGCTTAAGAGTCTCCTACCATAATTATCAAAACAGGTATAAAAGCCTCCAAAGGAATAATCCGGTGAGTTATTAAGCCAGAAGGGAAGTATTCTTTCCTTTAAATGCTTAATATAAAAGTTATATAGTTCTTTTATGTCCTCTTGAAAATCTCTATTTGACGAAGTAGCTTTATTCATAGCATCACCTATTTTCTACTGCCCTTTTCTACATTTATATATAAAACTCTTTTAGTTTGTCCTTTAAAAGCCCTAGAGCTATACCCGCAGCAATCTCACCTATAGTCCATCCGCTTTCCATTGCCCAAGGTCCCCATCCCGCATCTGCAGGAGAACCAAAATACTCCATGTATTCAACATCAAAACCTCTAGCCCAAGCCCCTGAAAGCTTGTTATCGTCACTGTTAATCTGTATGCCTAAGATGAACTTAATATTGTCTTCCCATAATTCTTTAAAGTAATCATCTCCGGTAACTAAATAAGCCTGCATAAATCCAAGAGGAAGCCAGTTATTTGAGTATAATAAATCCACTACACTATCCCCATTTTCTGCAAGAAGGGAGCATTCTCCATCCCCTTTAGTATTTCTCATAGTAGCTTTATAGCCTTCATCCCATTCTAGGTAAGCTCCGCTGGAATGTCTAAATTCCTGTAATTCCTCAGCCACCTTATAAAGCCACTTCTTATGCTTATCTTCTTTTGTTATCCAGTAAAGCCAGCTTAGTGGAAGTATAAGCCTGCAGTACTCCTCTGTTTGGCTCTGTTCTCTTACAGTTTCCGGATATTTCTCCATAATGGATGTAAGTCCTTTAACTGCCATTTCAAGATATTCATTATTGCCAGTTAACTTATAGGCTAGAAGGAGAGAGCCATGATAATAAGCATTGTAATGAGCACTTGGAAGGTTTCCTGGAGTCTCTTGCAGTTCAAGGATTTTTTCAGAACTTAAGTCTCGAACATCTGTCCTCATTACTCTTGTTCCGTCGGTGCCTGTGGTACTAATTAAAAACTCTAAGGTCTCCAAGCACTCTGGAAGATAATCCTTATCTCCGGTATAGATACATCTTAAAAGATACCCATTTATAGCTCTTGCAACATCATCCTGATAACAGGTTTCAAAAGCCTGCTGAGTCCATCTGATCATACCCTTATAAGGCCCTTCCTCCTTTACCTGCATGTAGTCAAAGATAAAAGCATTTAAATTATCTGCAATTTCCAAACTCTCTCTAGAACCACTATAAAGATGGTGAAGAAAATATAGAAGGGAAAGCTCCCCAGCACAATCTGCTCTTATAAGTTCAGCAAAACGCTGTCCTCCATCAGGATAAACCTCTGTTCCAAAGCCTTCATATACTCCGCCTCTGCCTTTATCTATTAAAATTCTTGTATTATTTATCCATCTAAGGGAGTCATCCAAAGAAGCCTTAAGACTTTCCATTAAGTCTTTGTCTGAAAGTCCCTCAAAGGCTTCCCGTCCCTTAATATAATAGGCCGCCTTCATCTCCTTCACTTCTATCTCATCACCTATGACCCAAGTTAGTATGTATTCAACTAAAGCCCTAATCTTTTTAATAGGAGAAAATCTTCCATTATTAAATTGAGAAAGTCTAAATCCGCAGATAAGCAAATTTTCCTTTTCAAACCACAGAGCTCTATCTTCCTCTTCCTTTAAATCCTCTTGTACAGGGTTATATTTTTTGTGAGCATGAACCCTTACATATTGAAGCAATGGAGTTGCAGGATTGCAAAATCCCTTATGTGGCCTTATTCTAGTCCCGCATTGATCGTCTAGGATATCTCCAAACTCAATTCCTTTTATTTCTGCATCCTCTGAGGAAAGTACCAATCGGTGAAATCTAGTGGAAGAAGGATTCTCATAATAAACCCCAGCAATGCTTCCGCAGTATTCTGAAAAGACTTTTTTTCCTGCCCTAATCTCCGCTTCCACTAAAATTCTTTCTCTTGCCTGGAGCATTAGTGGTTCTTCCTTAGTCCCACCTAAAATAAGTATTGCTTTAAATTCTTCAAGGCTATCTAGGAATATCTCTCCAGGTCTAAAAACTACCATCTTCACTTTGTTTATTTCTAAAACCTTTAAAATATCGCTTTGTCCATCTGTTATAACTGCAATTCTATTATTCAAAATTACACCACCTATAAGTTTAATCTTAACTTTATTTATATAATTATATTTCTATTATTCCATCCACAATTCTATTAAATATTTCCACTGAGCTATAGAGCTTTTCTAAGGAATAAGGAAGTTCTCTACTTCTTAACATATTTACGAAATTATCTAGCCCATGCTTATATACTCTTGACATATCTACCTTAGAATAATGGGTACCCTTATTTCCTAAAAGTAAAATTGGAGTTTCTACAAAGCTCTCAGTAAACCTTAAAGTCACTTCATAATCTGCATAAGTTAAAACTGATGTTAATGCTGATTTTGTCCTAAAAGAAAAAGTATCTATAACCTCATGACCGAAGACTTCAAGAGCCATTTCTACAAGATGAGCACCGTAAAAGTACACACCGCCATTAGGATTCTCAAAATCTCCCATAAAAGATATGAATCCCTCCTTTAGGGCTCCAATATTATCTCCCTTAAGCCTCTCTTCTCTAGCCTCAATAATCTCTGGAGCAAACTTACAGGTAGATCCACCGGTTAGAAGACATTTCTTTCCCTCTGCTACCTTTATAATTTCTAGAGCATCCTCTTTTAATATGGTGAAAGGCTTATCTACCCAAGTTGCTATTCCTCTTTCTATAAAAGGAAGGGCATACTCCTTATGTAAATTCCCATGGCGAAAAACAATCATCACTGCATCTACTATAGAATAGAGCTCCTCCACCCTTTCTGCTATGAAGCTTATCTTTCCCTTCTTTGCAACATCTTCAGTTCTTTCCTTATCCAGCCCAAAAATAGCTGTAACTTTGCAATCTGGAAACAACAGCTCTTCAGTATTTTTGTCTGGAAGATTTATAAGCTTTGCAAATACTTCAGCATGGCTGCTATCTGATCCCACAATACCAATACGAAACATATTTCCTCCTTAATTAAAGCTCTTTGCTGGTCTATCTTGTCAATATACTATGAATATAGCCTAATTTATTGCCTTTTGTAATATGTAAACGTATTTTAATTACTATAATGCAGAAAATATTAATATAGTCTTATATACATTAATAAACTTGAAGGTTATATTAGAATTGACCAAAGGTGCAGAAAGAAATAGTAAATAACATATATAAAGAAAATTTCATTTTGCACATAATTCTATAGGAGGTTATAAAGTGAATAACATTGCATGTTTTGACATTGGCGGTACCTTTATAAAATTTGCAGTAATGGACGATAAAGGTGAAATCTTAACTAAAAATAAGTTTAGAACTCCTGTAAATGATTGCAAAAACACCATACCTAGTGCTCTTGTAGAAAAGACTAAAGATCTTATGAAGGACTATGAAATCACCGCTCTAGCAATTAGTACTGCTGGTGTAGTAGATAGTGCCCTGGGAGAAATAATATCCGCTACAGATAATCTTCCCGGTTATGTTGGTGCAAAACTTAAGACAAGCCTTGAAGAAAAACTTCAATTAAAGGTCTTTGTAGAAAATGATGTAAACGCTGCTGCTCTTGGTGAAATGTGGAAGGGTGCCGCAAAAAATTGCTCTACTTTCCTCTGCCTAACTTTAGGAACAGGTGTAGGAGGAGCGATAATAATTGATAATAAGCTCTATAAAGGTATAAATAATGGAGCTGGAGAACTCGGACATATGATTTTCAAAGAGGGTGGAGAAACCTGCAACTGCGGTGGAAAAGGTTGTTATGAAAGATATGCCTCAACCTCAGCCTTTATTAGAATGTATATATCTGAAGCTAATAAAAGTGGCAATAACATAACTTCTATCTCTGGAGAAGAAATTATGGAAAAGGTTGAAAGAGGAGAAGAGATTGCTCTAAGGGTTTATGAAAAATTTATAGAACATGTTTCTGGAGGACTTGCCAGTCTTGCTCATATTTTTGATCCTGGGTTAATAGTAATCGGAGGAGGAATATCCGCTCAAGGTAAACCCTTTTTTAATAAACTGAGAGAAAGCTTTACAAGACTTGCTATGCGTGCTTATGGAAGGGGTACAGCTATTGTTCAAGCGGAGCTTCAAAATGATGCTGGAATTTATGGCGCAGCCTATATGGCTCTTAAAGCTATGAATCTTCTTAATGAAGAGGATTCAAATGATTCATTGCTATAATATTATTTTTTAAAGATTATTATAAGTTCAGGAGGTTTTTTCATGAAAAGAGAACTAAAGGCTGACATAGCTATCATTGGAGGTAGTCTAGGCGGGGTAGCTGCAGCCTTAGCAGCAGCAAAGTCTGGAAAACGTGTAATACTTACAGAGGATACATACTGGATAGGAGGTCAGCTTACCAATCAGGCAGTACCTCCCGATGAGCATATGTGGATAGAACAGTTTGGCTGCACAGAAAGCTACAGAGAACTAAGAGATAGGCTTAGAGCTTATTATAAAAATAATTTTCCAGTAACAGAAAAGGCAAGAAGTATAAGAAATCTCAATCCTGGAAACGGATGGGTTGGCAAGCTGTGCCATGAGCCACGAGCAGCTCTGGCAGTAATAACTGATATGCTAGCTCCTTATGTACATTCCGGAAGACTATTAATACTAACAAGATATAAAGCAATAAAAGCAGAAACCTCAGGAGATAAAATTCTCTCAGTAAC
>JAEXZL010000068.1 GCA_023451395.1 Bacillota bacterium
CCTTTATCCTTTGTAGTTCCTGACAATATATATTTTCTCATTAAATTTTCTAATATAATCCAATCATCAGGTTCATCCAGCTCAGTCGCTGTATACTCTGGCATTTCATAAATACCAATCCTACCACTCAACCGGTTATTACTCGATAAGATGTTTTCAACCGTATTAATATAAAAAGCTCCATTTTCCATCAATTCTCCTTTAATATTTTGACGACGAGGCCTCTTTTTATAATCATAATTTTTAGAAGTGCCATCTGCATTCCAGAAAAAACGATAATTTCGAACACAACTCAATATCGAATCATATTGTCCCTCATTATATAATGATAATGCTTCTTCAAAATGAACTGATTGAGTTAATGGAGATGTAGCTTGGACTAATAAAAAAATATCTTTCAAATTTAATGATACCTTATTTATATATTCAAGCATCACACTCTCAGTGCTTGCTGTATCACACGCATTCTCCGCTGAACGACGAAAAACAGTTAATTTATTCAATTTAAAAGAACGAACTGTTTCTTCTATTTTAGACGAATCCGTTGCTATTATTATTTTATCCACTAAAGAGCAGTTCTGCAACGCTAATGCACTCCAATATACCAACGGTTTACCACAGAAATCTTTTATATTTTTAAGAGGAATAGATTTGCTACCTCCCCGAACTGGAATAAATGCGATTACCATTTTATTTGATTTTTCTTTAATTTATTACGCTGAACAGACTCTATATCTAAAATATCTTGTTGCTTATAAGTCAATGCTTTAGCTACTGCACGACAATCGCGAACTAATTTACGAACACCATCTGGCTCTAAAGATGCAGCATGATCTGTACCTTTCCAAGTCCTATCTAATGTATAATGCCGCTCTATCCATTCTGCTCCCAAGGCAACTGCTGCCGAATCTACTGCAATACCAAGATGATGGCCTGAGAATCCAATAGTTTTTACCCTATCAGCATACTCCTCACGAAGTCGAACAAGTTCTAATAAGCATATATCCTCAAAAGGCACTGGATAACCTGAAGTGCAATTGTAAATTACTAAATCTTTGTTTCTCTTATTCGCTTCAAAAAAATCAATAATTTCCACTTCTTCATCTTTTGTAGTCATACCAAAAGATAAATGTATTTCTCCTTCAAAATTATCACATAAATATTGCAATAATCCCTTATTCAAATTACAGGCAGATGGAACCTTTATTAAATCAGGATGTAATGTACAAATTTCTTTAGCTGATGTAACATCCCAAACAGATGTAGAATATACAATACCCAATTCTTCACACCATCTTTTGAGCTGTCTATGTTGATCTAGATCAAACTCCAGAAATTCACGATGCGTACCATAAGTCTGACCATAAGAATTTTCAGGATGTGGATGTGGAGCATTATACTCTTCACTAGTCAACAATTCCTTATTACAACGTTTTTGAAATTTTACAACATCAGCTTTACAATATGTTGCTGCAGTCATTATCAACTCTTTTGCAATAGACATATCACCTTTGTGATTACAACCTATTTCCGCAATTACTTTAGGAATTTTCATTACAATAAATTTAATCATTTTAATTCGCATTGTAAATACCTCCATATGCAAACTAAAACATATTCATTCAATCAAAATAATACAGTTATTTACTACCTTTTTATATAAACATTCTCTATCTATAGACAGACAATTGATATTTTCTGCATTACTAGACACTTGTAAAGTTCATCAGTCTAAGTTAGTGAAAACTGATATTTCACACCCTAGTAAGCATTCTTCTCCCCAACAACCACATTCGCTATAGTCTTATAAATGATATATAAGTCAAGGAATATTGTCCAATGTTCCATATACCAAATATCAGCTTTAATACGTCCTTCCATCTGTGACAATTCTTTAGTTTCACCACGAAAACCATGTGTTTGCGCCCATCCGGTTACTCCAGGTTTAATAAAATGGCGCACCATATATTTATCAATCAGCCGCGCATAAGTTTCCGTATGAGCCAACATATGAGGGCGAGGACCTACTATCGACATTTCACCTTTAAAGACATTAATAAACTGTGGAAGTTCATCAAGATTAGAGCGTCGAAGAAAATTTCCAAAGCGAGTTTTCCGGGGATCATCAACTGTTGCCTGTTTATTATCCGCTTCTTCATTCACTCTCATAGAACGGAATTTATAGCATTTAAAATCAACACCATTCAAACCAGTGCGCATTTGCTTAAAAATGATAGGACCGGGGGAAGTCATTTTTATGACAACTCCCACGATCAGGTAAATAAGTGGGAATATAGCAACTAGAAAAATTCCTGATAACACAATATCGAATAATCGCTTTAAGAATCGATTTTCCACTTTACTTAATGGTTCATATCTCAAATTCAAAATCGGCATATTGCCAACCATGCTATGCCAAATACGTCGGGGGAATCCCTTACAAACATTAGGAACCCCATGAAAATAAAGCAAATGGTTCTCACAATAATTGATGATGGAAACATTATAG